>NZ_RJNS01000018.1:0-528 GCF_003943905.1 Streptococcus mitis | reverse complement strand
TCTTTGACCCAGAATGTTGTACAGTTACTTAAATCTTGAGAGTACAAAAACAAGTAAGGGAGAGATATTAAAATGGAATTAGTTGTACAGTTACTTAAATCTTGAGAGTACAAAAACCATGACCTGATTACCATCGAAGATCCTGAAGTTGTACAGTTACTTAAATCTTGAGAGTACAAAAACTGTTGAAGCTTTTAGTTGTGTTTTCTCATAGTTGTACAGTTACTTAAATCTTGAGAGTACAAAAACCGCTGTCGTGGATACTAGACTTACTTAATAGTTGTACAGTTACTTAAATCTTGAGAGTACAAAAACCAGTCTGCATTTGGATCATTCCATTAGTCGGTTGTACAGTTACTTAAATCTTGAGAGTACAAAAACAAAGGATGTGATTGACTATCGGACTAGGGAGTTGTACAGTTACTTAAATCTTGAGAGTACAAAAACAACAAGGGGGTGCAGTCTTTGACCCAGAATGTTGTACAGTTACTTAAATCTTGAGAGTACAAAAACAAGTAAGGGAGAGAT
>NZ_RJNS01000016.1:0-610 GCF_003943905.1 Streptococcus mitis | reverse complement strand
TATGCGGGTTAAGGGACTTGAACCCCCACGCCGTTAAGCGCCAGATCCTAAATCTGGTGCGTCTGCCAATTCCGCCAAACCCGCAAATATGACCCGTACTGGGCTCGAACCAGTGACCCATTGATTAAAAGTCAATTGCTCTACCAACTGAGCTAACGAGTCTAAAATAACTTCCGTTATCTTACGGTCCCGACGGGAATCGAACCCGCGATCTTCGCCGTGACAGGGCGACGTGATAACCGCTACACTACGGGACCTATGGGAGTTAACGGGATCGAACCGCTGACCCTCTGCTTGTAAGGCAGATGCTCTCCCAGCTGAGCTAAACTCCCAAAAAGGAAGCCTCTAAACTTCCTATTCTGCTAAGCGACTTCCATATCTCACAGGGGGCAACCCCCAACTACTTCCGGCGTTCTAGGGCTTAACTGCTGTGTTCGGCATGGGTACAGGTGTATCTCCTAGGCTATCGTCACTTAACTCTGAGTAATACCTACTCAAAATTGAATANCTATCAAATAATTAGAAAAACCATACGCTAAGTTTTCTCAGTTACTTTGGATAAGTCCTCGAGCTATTAGTATTAGTCCGCTACATGTGTCACCACACTTCC
>NZ_RJNS01000015.1:0-657 GCF_003943905.1 Streptococcus mitis | reverse complement strand
AGCCACTCTGCGTCTGTATCTGCAAGCCAAAGCGCATCAGCATCAGTAAGTGCTAGTCAATCAGCATCAGTATCAGCTAGCCAATCAGCTTCAGCGTCTGTATCTGCAAGTCAAAGTACTTCAGCATCAGTATCTGCAAGTCAAAGTGCCTCAGCTTCAGCATCTAACAACCAGAACTCAGCTTCTATCTCAGCAAGCGCGAGCCACTCTGCGTCTGTATCTGCAAGCCAAAGCGCATCAGCATCAGTAAGTGCTAGTCAATCAGCATCAGTATCAGCTAGCCAATCAGCTTCAGCGTCTGTATCTGCAAGTCAAAGTGCCTCAGCTTCAGCATCTAACAACCAGAACTCAGCTTCTATCTCAGCAAGCGCGAGCCAGTCTGCGTCAATTAGTGCAAGCCAAAGCGCATCAGCTTCAGCATCTAACAACCAGAACTCAGCTTCTATCTCAGCAAGCGCGAGCCAGTCTGCGTCAATTAGTGCAAGCCAAAGCGCATCAGCATCAGTATCAGCAAGCATCAGTGCGAGCCAATCAGCATCTGTATCAGCTAGTCAATCAGCTTCAGCTTCTGTAAGTGCAAGCGACTCAGCATCTGTATCAGCTAGCCAATCAGCAAGCGCATCTGTAAGTGCAAGTCAAAGTGCTTCAACATCAGTA
>NZ_RJNS01000014.1:0-690 GCF_003943905.1 Streptococcus mitis | reverse complement strand
GTTTTCAAAGGTCTTTGTCACTCAATCTCTCTCAAGCGACAACTATATTAGTATATCACAGCTGTTGACCTATGTCAACACTTTTTTGAAACTTTTTTTACTTTTTTCGTCCCTGCGATACACACATAGTCCGTACGGGATTCGAACCCGTGTTACCGCCGTGAAAAGGCGGTGTCTTAACCCCTTGACCAACGGACCTTGAGTTTTTCAACTCTTTCTATTATACCTACTTTTTTACCTTTGTCAAGAGATTTTTTGCCTATTTTCAGTTTATCTAAAATCACTCAATACCACTCTTAATTCTCCTAGAAGTGCCTTGCGTCCTTTGAAACATTCTCCTCCCATTAGACGGTCAAGTTGTTCTTGTTTTTCTTTACTCTGACTTGCCTTGTAATTCTTTAGAAGCTCATGAAAGAGATAATAATCATCCAGTCTCAGTCCTTTTTCTCCTAGGCGATGGCTGATTTCGCTCACCTCCTCATAAGGCTCTTTGTCGAAACGGCGCTTGTGACTTTCCTGTTTACGGATGTAGTCTAGGATGCGATTGCGGAATTTGGTTTTAAAGCACACATATAATCGGCGACGTTCACCAACTAGTAACTCTGGATGGTGACTGACCAGCTCATACAGGCACAGCATCCCCTCCTGCTCCCAGTCCTCTTTCTCCCACAGATGTAAATGGTATTCTTT
>NZ_RJNS01000013.1:0-1132 GCF_003943905.1 Streptococcus mitis | reverse complement strand
TGCACTTACAGATGCGCTTGCTGATTGGCTAGCTGATACAGATGCTGAGTCGCTTGCACTTACAGAAGCTGAAGCTGATTGACTAGCTGATACAGATGCTGATTGGCTCGCACTGATGCTTGCTGATACTGATGCTGATGCGCTTTGGCTTGCACTAATTGACGCAGACTGGCTCGCGCTTGCTGAGATAGAAGCTGAGTTCTGGTTGTTAGATGCTGAAGCTGAGGCACTTTGACTTGCAGATACTGATGCTGAAGTACTTTGACTTGCAGATACAGACGCTGAAGCTGATTGGCTAGCTGATACTGATGCTGATTGACTAGCACTTACTGATGCTGATGCGCTTTGGCTTGCAGATACAGACGCAGAGTGGCTCGCGCTTGCTGAGATAGAAGCTGAGTTCTGGTTGTTAGATGCTGAAGCTGAGGCACTTTGACTTGCAGATACTGATGCTGAAGTACTTTGACTTGCAGATACAGACGCTGAAGCTGATTGGCTAGCTGATACAGACGCTGAGTCGCTTGCACTTACAGATGCTGATGCGCTTTGGCTTGCACTAATTGACGCAGACTGGCTCGCGCTTGCTGAGATAGAAGCTGAGTTCTGGTTGTTAGATGCTGAAGCTGAGGCACTTTGGCTTGCGCTTACTGATGTTGAAGCACTTTGACTTGCACTTACAGATGCTGAAGCTGATTGGCTAGCTGATACAGACGCTGAGTCGCTTGCACTTACAGATGCTGAAGCTGATTGACTAGCTGATACAGATGCTGATTGGCTCGCACTGATGCTTGCTGATACTGATGCTGATGCGCTTTGGCTTGCACTAATTGACGCAGACTGGCTCGCGCTTGCTGAGATAGAAGCTGAGTTCTGGTTGTTAGATGCTGAAGCTGAGGCACTTTGGCTGGCGCTTACTGATGTTGAAGCACTTTGACTTGCACTTACAGATGCGCTTGCTGATTGGCTAGCTGATACAGATGCTGAGTCGCTTGCACTTACAGAAGCTGAAGCTGATTGACTAGCTGATACAGATGCTGATTGGCTCGCACTGATGCTTGCTGATACTGATGCTGATGCGCTTTGGCTTGCACTAATTGACGCAGACTGGCTCGCGCTTGCTGAGATAGAAGCT
>NZ_RJNS01000012.1:0-1861 GCF_003943905.1 Streptococcus mitis | reverse complement strand
TGATTGGCTTGCACTTACAGATGCTGAAGCTGAGGCACTTGAGCTTACTGATGCTGAAGCTGATTCACTTGAGCTTACTGATGCTGAAGCTGATTGGCTTGCACTTACAGATGCTGAAGCTGAGGCACTTGAGCTTACTGATGCGCTAGTTGATTGGCTAGCTGATACAGATGCTGAAGTTGATTCACTTGAGCTTACTGATGCGCTTGCTGATTGGCTTGCACTTACAGACGCTGAAGTTGATTCACTTGCAGATACTGATGCGCTAGTTGATTGGCTAGCTGATACAGATGCTGAAGCTGATTCACTTGAGCTTACTGATGCTGAAGCTGATTGGCTTGCACTTACAGATGCTGAAGCTGATTCACTTGAGCTTACTGATGCTGAAGCTGATTGGCTTGCACTTACAGATGCTGAAGTTGATTGACTTGCAGATACTGATGCGCTAGTTGATTGGCTAGCTGATACAGATGCTGAAGCTGAGNCACTTGCAGATACTGATGCGCTAGTTGATTGGCTAGCTGATACAGATGCTGAAGTTGATTCACTTGCAGATACTGATGCGCTAGTTGATTGGCTAGCTGATACAGATGCTGAAGCTGATTCACTTGAGCTTACTGATGCGCTTGCTGATTGGCTAGCTGATACAGATGCTGAAGTTGATTCACTTGAGCTTACTGATGCTGAAGCTGATTGGCTAGCTGATACAGATGCTGAAGCTGATTCACTTGAGCTTACTGATGCTGAAGCTGATTGGCTTGCACTTACAGATGCTGAAGCTGATTCACTTGAGCTTACTGATGCTGAAGCTGATTGGCTTGCACTTACAGATGCTGAAGTTGATTGACTTGCAGATACTGATGCGCTAGTTGATTGGCTAGCTGATACAGATGCTGAAGTTGATTCACTTGAGCTTACTGATGCTGAAGCTGATTGGCTAGCTGATACAGATGCTGAAGCTGATTCACTTGAGCTTACTGATGCTGAAGCTGATTGGCTTGCACTTACAGATGCTGAAGCTGATTCACTTGAGCTTACTGATGCTGAAGCTGATTGGCTTGCACTTACAGATGCTGAAGCTGANGCACTTGAGCTTACTGATGCGCTAGTTGATTGGCTAGCTGATACAGATGCTGAAGTTGATTCACTTGAGCTTACTGATGCTGAAGCTGATTGGCTTGCAGATACAGACGCTGAAGTTGATTGGCTTGCACTTACAGATGCTGAAGCTGAGGCACTTGAGCTTACTGATGCTGAAGCTGATTCACTTGAGCTTACTGATGCTGAAGCTGATTGGCTTGCACTTACAGATGCTGAAGTTGATTGACTTGCAGATACTGATGCGCTAGTTGATTGGCTAGCTGATACAGATGCTGAAGTTGATTCACTTGAGCTTACTGATGCTGAAGCTGATTGGCTTGCACTTACAGATGCTGAAGCTGAGGCACTTGAGCTTACTGATGCGCTAGTTGATTGGCTAGCTGATACAGATGCTGAAGTTGATTCACTTGAGCTTACTGATGCGCTTGCTGATTGGCTTGCACTTACAGACGCTGAAGTTGATTCACTTGCAGATACTGATGCGCTAGTTGATTGGCTTGCACTTACTGACGCTGAAGCTGAGGCACTTTGGCTGGCGCTTACTGATGTTGAAGCACTTTGACTTGCACTTACAGATGCGCTTGCTGATTGGCTAGCTGATACAGATGCTGAGTCGCTTGCACTTACAGAAGCTGAAGCTGATTGACTAGCTGATACAGATGCTGATTGGCTCGCACTGATGCTTGCTGATACTGATGCTGATGCGCTTTGGCTTGCACTAATTGACGCAGACTGGCTCGCGCTTGCTGAGATAGAAGCT
>NZ_RJNS01000011.1:0-2517 GCF_003943905.1 Streptococcus mitis | reverse complement strand
TGCACTTACAGATGCGCTTGCTGATTGGCTAGCTGATACAGATGCTGAGTCGCTTGCACTTACAGAAGCTGAAGCTGATTGACTAGCTGATACAGATGCTGATTGGCTCGCACTGATGCTTGCTGATACTGATGCTGATGCGCTTTGGCTTGCACTAATTGACGCAGACTGGCTCGCGCTTGCTGAGATAGAAGCTGAGTTCTGGTTGTTAGATGCTGAAGCTGAGGCACTTTGACTTGCAGATACTGACGCTGAAGTACTTTGACTTGCAGATACTGATGCGCTAGTTGATTGGCTAGCTGATACAGATGCTGATTGACTAGCACTTACTGATGCTGAAGCGCTTTGGCTTGCTGATACAGACGCAGAGTGGCTCGCGCTTGCTGAGATAGAAGCTGAGTTCTGGTTGTTAGATACTGATGCTGAAGCTGATTGACTTGAGCTTACTGATGCGCTAGCTGATTGGCTAGCTGATGCAGACGCTGAAGCTGATTGACTTGAGCTTACTGATGCGCTAGCTGATTGGCTTGCACTTACTGATGCTGAAGCTGAGCGACTTGCACTAAGTGATGCACTCGCCGAACGACTTGAGCTTACACTTGCTGAAGCTGAACGACTTGCACTAAGTGATGCACTTACCGAACGGCTTGAGCTTACACTTGCTGAAGCTGAACGACTTGCAGATACTGAGGCACTCGCCGAACGGCTTGAGCTTACGCTCGCTGAAGCTGAACGACTTGCAGATACTGAGGCACTTGCCGAACGGCTTGAGCTTACGCTCGCTGAGGCTGAGCGACTTGCACTAAGCGATGCACTCGCTGAACGGCTTGAACTTACGCTTGCTGAGGCTGAGCGGCTTGAACTTACTGATGCGCTAGCTGAAGCACTGGCTGAACGGCTTGAACTTACAGAAGCTGACGCTGAGCGACTTGCACTAAGTGAGGCACTCGCTGAAGCACTGGCCGAACGACTTGAGCTTACAGATGCTGATGCTGAGCGACTTGCGCTAAGTGAGGAACTCGCTGATGCACTCGCTGAACGGCTTGAGCTTACGCTCGCTGAAGCTGAACGACTTGCAGATACTGATGCACTCGCACTGGCTGAGGCACTTTGGCTCGCAATTGCTGATGTTGATGCCGACTGGCTCGCACTAATACTTGCTGATACAGATGCTGAAGCACTTTGGCTCGCAATTGCTGACGTTGATGCCGACTGGCTCGCTGATGTTGACTTAGAGATGCTACCGTTACCATCAATAGTCATTGAGAAGCCTCTTATCGGGAATCTCCTTTGATTTGTTCCCTCATTTTGCAGTGCTGCAAAATATGTAAGTGATTGAGGATTCTGTGGAACAGTACCACGAACATTCATCTTAACATCATAGCCACTAGAAGTAAATTTATATGTTATCCAGTCACCATTTGGTTTAATCCGTCTGTAGTTATCTATCAGAGTTAGTTTAGCTGGGTTTACAGCTTGGTTTGTAGAGTTTCTGTGATGGATAGTTACAGTGAAATTGAACTTTTGTCCAGGTTGGAGAACAACATTGCCAGGCCCATCTATGACCTGAAGTCTCGGAGCCCAATCAAATCCTTCATCACCTGGTTGTGGCAACTTACGGAAACCTGAATAACCAGCACTACGGAAACCTGACTGACCTGCTTCTTTTGGTGAATTATTTACAGCCTTATCTGCTTTTTGGTCTTTCTCGGCTTGCTTGGTTGTATCCTTACCTTGGGCTTGGTTCTTGTCTGCTACAACTCCAGCTGCGATATTGTTGCTTGTTGTTACTGCTTGACTTGTACTAAGAGCTGCACTTGCCAAACTTTGGTTAGCACTGCCTGATACAAGACTTGCCGCAGGGTTGACCTTAAGGTTGAGCGATGCAGAAGCTGAGGTAGACACAGAAGCCTGAGCTGATGGTTCGCTAACAGCTGAGGCACTCTCAACTACAGAGGCAGGTGCTTGAGCGCTCGTTGACTCTGATGGTGTAGAGCTTGCTGAGGCAGACGCTTTGGCACTTGCTGAAGCTGATACAGGAGCTGATGTTGATTGACTCGCTGACTCAGATGCTGGAACAGTTGACTGACTTGCTGATGTTGAAGCACTTGCTGATGTTGAAGCACTTGCTGATGCTGACTGACTCGCTGAGGCAGATTGACTGACTGAAGCTGACTGACTCGCACTCGCTTGAGCCTCAACAGATTGACTGACTGATACAGAAGCTGAAGCAGATGCTTGTTCTGCTTGAGCTTTCTTTACTTCTGCTTGCGCTTGAGCGATGATTGAGTTAGTACTTGTTTCAGTTGTTTCAGCTGCTTTCGGTTCAGCAGCAATGACTGTTTTATCCTTTTCTGTATAGTTAGATGTTTCATCCGCATAAACAGTTTGCTCTTGAGTCACCACAAATCCTGCAGCCCCCGCGGCCAGGATTCCCCCTATACCCGCTAGCGTGTTAAAACTAAGGTGTGCGTGATCAAGTTCTTCAGTGTCTGACAGGGTACTAGAGACAACTTC
>NZ_RJNS01000010.1:0-3323 GCF_003943905.1 Streptococcus mitis | reverse complement strand
TTGCTGAGTGAAACTGACTCACTTGCACTTACAGATTCAAGGTAGCTAGGAAGGTTAAACTCTGGCTTAGATTCGCTTGTTGGCTCACCCTTACTATAGCTGAATGAGTTAGATTGTTGTGACGCACTTGTACTCAAACTGCTTGAAACGCTATTGCTCAAGCTTACTGAAGTACTTGTTGAAACTGAAGTACTACTTGAGTTGTTGCTTGCTGATTCAGATGCACTGATTGAGGCTGATACGCTATTGCTCAAACTTGTGCTTGCTGAGTGGCTCGCACTAATTGAAGCAGACACGCTGTTGCTCATGCTTGTGCTTGCTGAGTGGCTTGCACTGATTGAGGCAGACACGCTGTTGCTCATGCTTGTGCTTGCTGATACTGAAGCACTAATTGAAGCAGATACGCTGTTACTCAAGCTTGTGCTTGCTGATTGGCTCGCACTGATTGAAGCAGATACGCTGTTACTCAAGCTTGTGCTTGCTGATTCAGATGCACTGATTGAGGCAGACACGCTGTTGCTCATGCTTGTGCTTGCTGATTGGCTCGCACTGATTGAAGCAGACACGCTGTTGCTCATGCTTGTGCTTGCTGATTGGCTCGCACTGATTGAAGCAGATACGCTGTTACTCAAGCTTGTGCTTGCTGATTGGCTCGCACTAATTGAAACAGACACGCTGTTGCTCAAGCTTGTGCTTGCTGATTCAGATGCACTGATTGATGCTGACACGCTGTTGCTCATGCTTGTGCTTGCTGATACTGAAGCACTAATTGAAGCAGATACGCTGTTACTCAAGCTTGTGCTTGCTGATTGGCTCGCACTGATTGAAGCAGACACGCTGTTACTCAAGCTTGTGCTTGCTGATTGGCTCGCACTAATTGAAACAGACACGCTGTTGCTCAAGCTTGTGCTTGCTGATTCAGATGCACTGATTGATGCTGACACGCTGTTGCTCATGCTTGTGCTTGCTGATTGGCTCGCACTGATTGAGGCTGACACGCTGTTGCTCAAGCTTGTGCTTGCTGATACTGAAGCACTGATTGAAGCAGATACGCTGTTACTCAAGCTTGTACTTGCTGATTCAGATGCACTAATTGAAGCAGACACGCTGTTGCTCATGCTTGTGCTTGCTGATTGGCTCGCACTGATTGAAGCAGACACGCTGTTGCTCATGCTTGTGCTTGCTGATACTGAAGCACTAATTGAAGCAGATACGCTGTTGCTCAANCTTGTGCTTGCTGATTCAGATGCACTAATTGAAGCAGACACGCTGTTGCTCAAGCTTGTGCTTGCTGATTGGCTCGCACTGATTGATGCAGACACGCTGTTGCTCAAGCTTGTNCTTGCTGATTGGCTCGCACTGATTGAGGCAGACACGCTGTTGCTCATGCTTGTGCTTGCTGATTCAGATGCACTGATTGAGGCAGACACGCTGTTGCTCAAGCTTGTACTTGCTGATTCAGATGCACTGATTGAGGCAGATACGCTGTTGCTCAAGCTTGTGCTTGCTGATTGGCTCGCACTGATTGAGGCAGACACGCTGTTGCTCATGCTTGTGCTTGCTGATTCAGATGCACTGATTGANGCAGATACNCTGTTGCTCAAGCTTGTGCTTGCTGATTCAGATGCACTGATTGAAGCAGATACACTGTTGCTCAAGCTTGTGCTTGCTGATACTGAAGCACTGATTGAGGCAGACACGCTGTTGCTCATGCTTGTGCTTGCTGAGTGGCTCGCACTTACAGACGCTGAAGCTGATTGGCTTGAGCTTACTGATGCTGAAGTTGATTGACTTGAGCTTACTGATGCGCTTGCTGATTGGCTTGCACTTACAGACGCTGAAGCTGATTGGCTTGCAGATACTGATGCTGAAGTTGATTGACTTGCTGATACAGATGCTGAAGCTGATTGACTAGCTGATACAGATGCTGAAGCTGATTGACTTGCACTTACAGACGCTGAAGCTGATTGGCTTGCAGATACTGATGCTGAAGTTGATTGACTTGAGCTTACTGATGCGCTTGCTGATTGGCTTGCTGATACAGATGCTGAAGCTGATTGACTTGCTGATACAGACGCTGAAGCTGATTGACTTGCTGATACAGATGCGCTAGCTGATTGGCTTGCTGATACAGATGCTGAAGCGCTTTGACTTGCTGATACAGATGCGCTANCTGATTGGCTTGCTGATACAGATGCTGAAGCTGATTGGCTTGCAGATACTGATGCGCTAGTTGATTGACTTGCAGATACTGATGCTGAAGCTGATTCACTTGCAGATACTGATGCTGAAGCGCTTTGGCTTGCAGATACTGATGCTGAAGTGCTTTGGCTTGCAGATACTGACGCTGAAGCTGATTGACTTGAGCTTACAGAAGCTGAAGCACTTTGGCTTGCAGATACTGATGCTGAAGCTGATTCACTTGCAGATACTGATGCTGAAGCTGATTGGCTTGAGCTTACTGATGCTGAAGTTGATTGGCTTGCACTTACTGACGCTGAAGCTGATTGACTTGCTGATACAGATGCGCTAGCTGATTGGCTTGCTGATACAGATGCTGAAGCTGATTGGCTAGCACTTACAGACGCTGAAGCTGATTGACTTGCACTTACAGACGCTGAAGTTGATTGGCTTGCAGATACTGATGCGCTAGTTGATTGGCTAGCTGATACAGATGCTGAAGCTGATTGGCTTGAGCTTACTGATGCTGAAGTGCTTTGGCTTGCAGATACTGATGCTGAAGCTGATTGGCTAGCTGATACAGATGCTGAAGTTGATTCACTTGAGCTTACTGATGCGCTAGTTGATTGGCTTGCACTTACAGACGCTGAAGTTGATTCACTTGCAGATACTGATGCTGAAGTTGATTGGCTAGCTGATACTGATGCTGAAGCTGATTGGCTTGCAGATACTGATGCGCTAGCTGATTGGCTAGCTGATACAGACGCTGAAGCTGATTCACTTGAGCTTACTGATACTGAAGTTGATTGACTAGCTGATACAGACGCTGAAGCTGATTCACTTGAGCTTACTGATGCTGAAGCTGATTGGCTTGCAGATACAGACGCTGAAGTTGATTGGCTTGCACTTACAGATGCTGAAGCTGAGGCACTTGAGCTTACTGATGCTGAAGCTGATTCACTTGAGCTTACTGATGCTGAAGCTGATTGGCTTGCACTTACAGATGCTGAAGCTGAGGCACTTGAGCTTACTGATGCGCTAGTTGATTGGCTAGCTGATACAGATGCTGAAGTTGATTCACTTGAGCTTACTGATGCGCTTGCTGATTGGCTTGCACTTACAGACGCTGAAGTTGATTCACT
>NZ_RJNS01000009.1:0-3605 GCF_003943905.1 Streptococcus mitis | reverse complement strand
TGTTTTTTCGATATATCGCAACTGAGTGATATTATTAGCTAAGCTATTCATTGTATCGTGAAATCGTTTGTTGTGTTGAATAGAATAGCTTGTAAGTTCGGCTAACTGATACTTATCAAATACTAAGTCTTCTATGCCGTTATCTCTGGCTTTTGCGATAATTGCGAAGAAGAAATTCATCTCTTCTGCCGTCCATTTTCTCATGATAACCGTGTTCAAATCGTTATGATGCTTAACTACTTCATTTGTCATTAAGAACCCCTTTTTATTTTTTCTCAATTATACCATTGAAAATATTATAAAGCAAAAAAAATATTTCTTCTTAATAAACCGACATTTCTACACCTATAAACCGACATTTCTACACCTATAAACCGACATTTCTACACCTATAAACCGACATTTCTACACCTATAAAACTTGAAACTCCTTGTTCCTCTAGGTTTTGCTGGGGGCTTAAATATATATAAAATATAATTAAATATATAGAAAAAGGGTCTCACTTCGTTTCGCCCCTCTTTCTACACATCCGAAAACAAACTAAAATTTGAAACCCAAAACCACCAGTAGCTGAAAATAAATCTAGTATATATTTTTGACACAACTATATAACCATGATAAAATAAAGTTGCCGAATAAGTAGCTCAAGGCTACACCAAAGCCCTAGAGGATGCCAGTCCTTTAGGGCTTTTTTTACGTTCTTTTCAGATTAACGAGTGTTTGTAGGCTGACTACCGTTTATCCTCATCATCCAGCCATTTGCAAATGAAGTATGCCAGTACATTTGCCACGACGCTGAGGAAGAGCTCGAATAAGTAACTCACGACTATCACCTCCTTTCACGACCTGTAAGTCGCAATCGGTTTTTCGATAGCGATTTTATTATACCATGGACTTTTTCTAAAAAGCAAAGTATGATAACCTTTCTCTTCGCTTGGTTTATTTGATGGCATAAATTGCTAATGTCGAAGCCATGAGCAAAGGGGAAAATTGTTAATCACATCTGGGGATACTGTCCCTTCTATTTGGGATAGGGAGTCTGGCAATATGCCTTGGTTCGCACTTTTCAACGTAAAACGAACTAAAATAGAGCCCAATACATATAATTCAGTCGCTTCTAAACAAGCCCATTCACCTTTTAATTGCTTTTTATTTTTTTTATGTTATCCTGAAGTCTCAAGATAGCGCTATCTTTGAATCACACTATCACTTATAATCAAGGAGGATCACTATGAACTACAAATTCCACTTAAATTTTTGTTTTGACCCTGACCACTATCCTGGAGATTTCGATGGTAGTAACACCGGAAATGGCGAAGGAGATGGTGGATTAGAGCCATAAATTTCTCTTTTTCTATTAGGATTGTTAAGAAGCTAAAATTAAAACTATAATTAAAAAAAACGCATAAGTTCTCTTAAAAAGAGCTTATGTGTTTTTTCATTTTATTAATTCTTACATGTATTATCAAATAATTTTTACGAGGCGGACAATTTAGAAGTGATTAGAAGCCATATTTTGCCCTCTAACGTGTTCTGACATCAAAAGTATAGAATTATATTCTAAAACTAAAATAGTGGCAATACGACCCTCTAAAGGCTATTTACGCTCGTTTAACATTTTGAGTAATAACTCGTATATCAATTCTTGCTGTTTTTCAATCATACCGAGACGGCGCATGACCTTTTCTTCAAACGTAGCATCATAGCTATCTTTTCTCAGTCGAGAACGAATCTCATCTATTCCAGAAGGAGATATAAGATATACCCCATTTTCTTTTCCAATCTGGAAAATATCCAAGTTCTTTCTGTGATATTTTACCAGGTCTTTTGATATTCCTAACTCCTCTGCGACCTCTTTTAGTGTTTTCCAATCTGACATGACTCTAAATCCTCCTTACTAGCATTATATCGTTGTGGCAAGCGTAGCATGTGGGTATCACCTTACCAGTAAGTTTACCACATGCTAGGTCAGTTTCAAAATGAAAACTGATTTTTGGGAGACCCCAAACCCCTTATTTAGTTTTTACTAGGTAATTTACCTTTGTAGGCTCTAAAAGAGCATAAGGGAAACTGTCCCCACGAAGCGTGTGGAGTTGATAGTATCAACGTTTCCGGTACCGGTAATTTTCTCGGCTTCGCCTACTTACACACACATGCTATACTTACCTTTACACACTTTGTAGGTGTTATACCTACACCCTTTTTTGACTATCTCACACTTTAACACACTCTTATCTCATACAGATACATACAAAAAAAAGAGATGCTGATTTCTCAATCAACAATCTCTTCAGCTGGTAAGGTATAAAACGGCAAGTATTTTGGCAGTTCCTCAATCTCCAAACCGAGAACGTCTGCTAATTCAGCAATCTCTTTCATCAACTCGTCGATTTCACCCTCTAGTAACTCATAACGTTTTTTATCCAACACTTTCTTCACTCGAGCAATTTGACTAGCCACGAATTCAAATTGACTTTCAATAGCGCTTCGAGAACTGTCCCAATAGTTTTGGGCAATAGCCTGCTTTTTCTCTGTAGCTCGTAGATGGTCAGCCAATGCATTAAAACTCTCCCATGCAGTACTTTCCCACTGCTCAGCTTCTTCTACTTGCCTTAACAATCTATTTCTTTCAGCTTTTAATTTCTCAATATCATTTATTAGTTCTGTTCTTTCTGTCATTTTGCTACTCCCTTTTCTGTAACTAGCTAATCTTCAAACATATCCATTTGCCCTGGCAAAACCTTTTGGGGCTCATTATCTAATCTAGCTAACATCTCCTGCTTTTTACGCTCTAGTTCAGCCTTCTTCTCCTCGCTCGTTGTATTCACATATTCAGGAGTTGACCAAGTAGGTACGTTGGACTTCATTTTCTTAGTTGTCTTGCTTAATTTAGGTTTATTGAACTTATTTGGGACATACGATTCAGTCATTTCAGGATTCCATGTGAACTCATAGCCGAGAACCGGATTCCCACGCTTGTTTGATTTGATTTTTTTGACTTTTAACCCCTCAAAATATGGTGAAAGTTGCTTCAGGATTGGTTTGATGACTGCTCTATCAATCTCGCTTGATTTATAACTATTAGGCATATCAAGTAAAGTTTTAAATTCATCAATCTTGAACTCTTTGCGCCCCACTGTACGCCATTGTTTTAATAGTCTATATGCAGTTTTAGCGTATGTAGACCGAATATTTGTAAACTCTGCAAGCTCATATTGCGTGAAATTGGCTGAAAGTCTGTTTAAGATATACTCGAATTTCGGCGAAAGAGAAACTGTTGCAGTCATATCTGACAAATCTTCTTTCCAATCCACTCGAAATCTTGTAAACAGTGGCATATACTCAATAGAATTGCTTGTTTTTTCGATATATCGCAACTGAGTGATATTATTAGCTAAGCTATTCATTGTATCGTGAAATCGTTTGTTGTGTTGAATAGAATAGCTTGTAAGTTCGGCTAACTGATACTTATCAAATACTAAGTCTTCTATGCCGTTATCTCTGGCTTTTGCGATAATTGCGAAGAAGAAATTCATCTCTTCTGCCGTCCATTTTCTCATGATAACCGTGTTCAAATCGTTATGATGCTTAACTACTTCATTTGT
>NZ_RJNS01000008.1:0-2500 GCF_003943905.1 Streptococcus mitis | reverse complement strand
TAGTAGCGGCGAGCGAAACGGCAGGAGGGCAAACCGAAGAGTTTACTCTTCGGGGTTGTAGGACTGCAATGTGGACTCAAAGATTATAGAAGAATGATTTGGGAAGATCAGCCAAAGAGAGTAATAGCCTCGTATTTAAAATAGTCTTTGTACCTAGCAGTATCCTGAGTACGGCGGGACACGAGAAATCCCGTCGGAATCTGGGAGGACCATCTCCCAACCCTAAATACTCCCTAGTGACCGATAGTGAACCAGTACCGTGAGGGAAAGGTGAAAAGCACCCCGGGAGGGGAGTGAAATAGAACCTGAAACCGTGTGCCTACAACAAGTTCGAGCCCGTTAATGGGTGAGAGCGTGCCTTTTGTAGAATGAACCGGCGAGTTACGATATGATGCGAGGTTAAGTTGAAGAGACGGAGCCGCAGGGAAACCGAGTCTGAATAGGGCGCCTTAGTATCATGTCGTAGACCCGAAACCATGTGACCTACCCATGAGCAGGTTGAAGGTGCGGTAAGACGCACTGGAGGACCGAACCAGGGCACGTTGAAAAGTGCTTGGATGACTTGTGGGTAGCGGAGAAATTCCAAACGAACTTGGAGATAGCTGGTTCTCTCCGAAATAGCTTTAGGGCTAGCGTCGACATAAAGATTCTTGGAGGTAGAGCACTGTTTGGGTGAGGGGTCCATCCCGGATTACCAATCTCAGATAAACTCCGAATGCCAATGAATTATGGTCGGCAGTCAGACTGCGAGTGCTAAGATCCGTAGTCGAAAGGGAAACAGCCCAGACCACCAGCTAAGGTCCCAAAATAATTGTTAAGTGGAAAAGGATGTGGGGTTGCACAGACAACTAGGATGTTAGCTTAGAAGCAGCTATTCATTCAAAGAGTGCGTAATAGCTCACTAGTCGAGTGACCCTGCGCCGAAAATGTACCGGGGCTAAAACAATTTACCGAAGCTGTGGATACCTTTATAGGTATGGTAGGAGAGCGTTCTATGTGTGANGAAGGTATACCGTGAGGAGTGCTGGAACGCATAGAAGTGAGAATGCCGGTATGAGTAGCGAAAGACAGGTGNGAATCCTGTCCACCGTAAGACTAAGGTTTCCAGGGGAAGGCTCGTCCGCCCTGGGTTAGTCGGGACCTAAGGAGAGACCGAAAGGTGTATCCGATGGACAACAGGTTGATATTCCTGTACTAGAGTATGTAGTGATGGAGGGACGCAGTAGGCTAACTAAAGCAGACGANTGGAAGTGTCTGTCTAAGCAGTGAGGTGTGANNTGAGTNAAATGCTTANNTCTATAACATTGAGCTGTGATGGGGAGCGAAGTTTAGTAGCGAAGTTAGTGACGTCACACTGCCAAGAAAAGCTTCTAGCGTTAAACATACTCTACCCGTACCGCAAACCGACACAGGTAGTCGAGGCGAGTAGCCTCAGGTGAGCGAGAGAACTCTCGTTAAGGAACTCGGCAAAATGACCCCGTAACTTCGGGAGAAGGGGTGCTGACTTTAAGTCAGCCGCAGTGAATAGGCCCAAGCAACTGTTTATCAAAAACACAGCTCTCTGCTAAATCGTAAGATGATGTATAGGGGGTGACGCCTGCCCGGTGCTGGAAGGTTAAGAGGAGTGCTTAGGNGTAANCCGAAGGTATGAATTGAAGCCCCAGTAAACGGCGGCCGTAACTATAACGGTCCTAAGGTAGCGAAATTCCTTGTCGGGTAAGTTCCGACCCGCACGAAAGGCGTAATGATTTGGGCACTGTCTCAACGAGAGACTCGGTGAAATTTTAGTACCTGTGAAGATGCAGGTTACCCGCGACAGGACGGAAAGACCCCATGGAGCTTTACTGCAGTTTGATATTGAGTGTCTGTACCACATGTACAGGATAGGTAGGAGTCTATGAGATCGGGACGCCAGTTTCGAAGGAGACGTTGTTGGGATACTACCCTTGTGTTATGGCCACTCTAACCCNGATAGGTTATCCCTATCGGAGACAGTGTCTGACGGGCAGTTTGACTGGGGCGGTCGCCTCCTAAAAGGTAACGGAGGCGCCCAAAGGTTCCCTCAGAATGGTTGGAAATCATTCGCAGAGTGTAAAGGTATAAGGGAGCTTGACTGCGAGAGCTACAACTCGAGCAGGGACGAAAGTCGGGCTTAGTGATCCGGTGGTTCCGCATGGAAGGGCCATCGCTCAACGGATAAAAGCTACCCTGGGGATAACAGGCTTATCTCCCCCAAGAGTTCACATCGACGGGGAGGTTTGGCACCTCGATGTCGGCTCGTCGCATCCTGGGGCTGTAGTCGGTCCCAAGGGTTGGGCTGTTCGCCCATTAAAGCGGCACGCGAGCTGGGTTCAGAACGTCGTGAGACAGTTCGGTCCCTATCCGTCGCGGGCGTAGGAAATTTGAGAGGATCTGCTCCTAGTACGAGAGGACCAGAGTGGACTTACCGCTGGTGTACCAGTTGTCTTGCCAAAGGCATCGCTGGGTAGCTATGTAGGGA
>NZ_RJNS01000007.1:0-46067 GCF_003943905.1 Streptococcus mitis | reverse complement strand
CCTAGGCGATGGCTGATTTCGCTCACCTCCTCATAAGGCTCTTTGTCGAAACGGCGCTTGTGACTTTCCTGTTTACGGATGTAGTCTAGGATGCGATTGCGGAATTTGGTTTTAAAGCACACATATAATCGGCGACGTTCACCAACTAGTAACTCTGGATGGTGACTGACCAGCTCATACAGGCACAGCATCCCCTCCTGCTCCCAGTCCTCTTTCTCCCACAGATGTAAATGGTATTCTTTCCGACACTTGTTTACAATCCCTTTACTTTCTTCATACAACTCTTTCAGATTCATAGACCTCTCCTTTCTGCATTTAGTTTAACAAAATGCATCAAGCCTTTGATCTACTTCTCCTCTTCTGTACTTCTCGCTACCTCAACTGCATACAAAAAGAGAGGCCCTGCCTCTCTGGGTTATAATTCTGCAATTTGGTTGAGATTCACTTCTGCAATCGTGTCATTACCAAACATAGAGATAATCATCTTCACTTTGTTATTATCAATTTCAGTAATTTTACCTGTATAATCTGCAAAAGCACCATCAATGATGCGGACAGTCTGCCCAACTTCAACATCAATATCAAACTCTTGAACAGTTTGTCCCATTGAAACCAGAATATCACGGATTTCTTGCTCCAATAGTGGAGTTGGTTTTGATCTGTTACCGTGTGACCCGACGAATCCTGTTACGTTAGGTGTGTTTCGAACGACGAACCATGCTTCATCGGTCATGACCATTTCTACAAGGACATAACCCGGAAAGCGATTCTCTTCAACTTCCTTTTTCTTTCCATTTTTCTCAACTTGCACGGTTTGTGTTGGAATCTCAACGCGTAGAATATTATCCAGCATGTTATACGTTTGTGCACGTTGCAATAGATTTTCTTTTACCTTATTTTCATAGCCAGAATAAGTTTGTAGAACAAACCATCCTTTGTCAAAACTATCCATGATATTTCCTTTCATAATAGAAGAAAGCTAGCAGAAGTTCTCCGCTTTTCTTCTAAAAAATGTTAATAAATCGAATCAAACCTGAAACAATCAATTGGTCAAAAATATAAATGATGACCACAAAGAAGGCTGTGTATTCCATAATAGAGCGAAAATCTCTCCAGCTTTCTTTGCGAGTCGGCCATGTTGTTTCCTTAAGAAGTTTGAAGATATCCTTAATAAAACCCATCGTTCTCTCCTATCTCGTCTCTCTATGTGTCGTATATTTTCCACAATGTTTACAAAATTTATTTACTTCTAGTCGTGTTGGCTTGGGGTTCCCACTAATTTTGATTGAGTAATTTCTTGAACCGCAAACTGCACAAGCTAGGCTTGCTTTTTTTAGTGCCATAACGCCTCCATCTTATCTATTATAACAAGAAACCTAGGCTTTGACAAGCCTCTTAACGAAAGAGATTGACGAAAGAGTCCCAGATTGTCTGGGCTTTCTCTTTTATCTTTGCATCCGAAATCGCACGTCCCGCTTCGTCTACAAGATTTTGAGCTCGGCTACGAATATCTTCTAGCGGATCCTCGGACTGGTTCGTTTCATTTTCAACGACCTGCTTTTTCGTATTTTCTGGTTCAATACCATTTTGTTTATAAGCATTCTCAACTGTAAAAGTGCTACCTGGGGTGTAAGGTAAAATGGTATTAGCCATACTTCTAAAGACGTGGGCCGCTCCATTTGAGGTTGAACCTGCTAGATAATGGTTCTCATCCGTCGTTGGGAAACCGAGCCAGTGGGTAATTACCACATCTGGAGTATAACCAATCACCCACTGGTCACTGGTATATTCAGGGTTGAAAACAGCCTCGGTAGTACCTGTCTTTCCAGCCATGACATAATCTGCTGGTGACGAACTAATTCCTGTACCATTTGTAAAAGTTCCCAACATCATGCTGGTCATTTTATCAGCCACAGACTTATCAATCACTCGTTTTTGGGAATTTTTATTGCTCTTGATGACCTGACCACTGGCATTTTCGATACGAGTAATGAAATGTGCCTCAGGCATCAATCCTTCATTAGCAAAGGATGCATAGGCTTGTGCCATTTGGAGAGGATTCGTCTCTACTCCTCCACCTAGGGCAACTCCAAGAACACGATCAACTTTATCCATATTAAGACCAAATCTCGTCCCAGCTTCAAAAGCCTTATTGATTCCCAAATCATTTACAGTCGCAACCGCTGGTAGATTGAGTGATTCTGCCAAGGCTTGATACATAGGTACTTCAGGAAATGTCTTAATGCCAGCATAGTTGTCCACTTGATAACTATCGTACTGCATCGTATGATTATCCAGTCGCTTGTTCAGAGCCCAGCCGGCTTCCACAGCTGGAGTGTAAACGACCAAAGGCTTAATCGTCGAGCCTGGACTGCGTTTAGACTGAGTTGCATAGTTAAAATTACGGAAGCCTGATTTGTCATCACCAGCTACGCGTCCGACAACTCCACGCACCCCACCTGTTTTAGGTTCTAGAGCAACACTACCTGATTCAGCATGCGTTCCGTCTTCTGCCGTTGGAAATAGGGAAGTATTTTCGTAAATAACCTGCATGTTAGCTTGGTAGTTTTGGTCAAGTTCTGTATAGATTCGGTAACCATTGTTGACAATTTCTTCTTCTGTGAGATTGTACTTGGAAACCGCTTCGTTGACAACTGCATCAAAATAGGATGGGTAACGATAATCAGAAATCTTACCTTCATACTTATCTTGCAGTTGTGAAGTCATATCTACTCTAGCCGCTTCGGTCTCTTGATTTTTATCAATATAGCCCGCTGCAACCATATTTTGCAAAACAGTATCCCTTCGGTTGGTCGAAGTTTCAACAGAATTTAATGGATTATACAATTCTGGTCCCTTGAGCATCCCTGCTAGAGTCGCCGCCTGATCAAGCGTTAGTTGCGAAGCGGATACACCGAAATATTTCTTACTTGCATCTTCAACACCCCATACCCCGTTTCCGAAATAGGCATTATTGAGGTACATAGTAAGGATTTGCTCCTTGCTGTATTTCTTTGTCAACTCTAAAGCCAGGAAAAACTCCTTGGCCTTCCGTTCAACAGTTTGGTCCTGAGAAAGATAGGCATTTTTCGCCAACTGTTGGGTGATAGTGGACCCCCCTCCAGAACGACCTGCTGTGACGATAGCTAGAAAGAAACGACCGTAGTTAATCCCATCATTTTTATAGAAGGAACGATCCTCTGTCGCAACGACAGCATTCTGCAAGTCTTTGCTGATATCTGTCAGCTCAACATAGGTTCCCTTTTGACCTGACAGGGCTCCTGCCTCTTTTTCTTCACGGTCAAAAATCAGAGTTCGCGTTTTCAGGGCATTTTGCAAATCATTGACATTGGTAGACTTGGCTATTGCAAATAGGTAGGTTCCTACTAGCAAACCAGCACTTAACCCTAAAATGATGACGATCTTTGTCAGATGATAACGACGCCAAAATTTCCGAATTGGGCCTACTTGGGACAATTTTTTTCTATCGCTCCGTGAACGACGCATGCTAGTCGAATCAGGCTCCGCCGATTCACTCGTTTCTTTTTTAAAGAGAGAAAGGAACTTCTCAAATAATTTATCTAATTTCATGCGTTTATTTTATCATCTTCACCATAGGAACTCAAGAATTTAGCTACTCCCTATCCAAATAGGGCTTTTTTTGTTACAATATCTGTATGCAATTCACATTTACACTACCCGAATCCTTGCCTCAAATGACGGTCAAACAATTCCTAGAGGAACAACTCCTCATCCCTAGAAAAATCCGTCACTTTTTGAGAATAAAGAAGAACATCTTAATTAACCACGAAGAAGTTCACTGGAACGAGATGGTGGAGCCAGGGGATATTTGTCAATTGACTTTTGACGAGGAAGATTATCCCACAAAGGAAATCCTTTTGGGCAACCCAGACCTTGTTAAAGAAGTTTATCATGATCAACATCTCATTGTTGTCAACAAACCCGAAGGCATGAAAACACACGGTAATCAACCAGATGAAATTGCCCTGCTCAACCATGTCTCTGCCTACGTCGGCCAAACCTGTTATGTCGTTCATCGTCTGGACATGGAAACTAGTGGTTTAGTGCTTTTTGCTAAAAATCCTTTTATCCTACCCATTCTCAATCGCTTGTTGGAGAAAAAAGAAATCGCTCGCGAGTACTGGGCACTCATAGAAGGACAAATAGGGAGTAAAGAACTTATCTTCCGAGATAACATTGGTCGTGATCGACACGACCGCAGAAAACGGGTGGTGGATTCTAAAAAGGGGCAACATGCTGAAACACAGGTAAGTCGATTAAAGCAATTTCCAAATAAGACTTCTCTTGTTCGTTGCAAACTAAAGACCGGTCGAACCCATCAAATCCGTGTTCACCTTTCTCACCATAAGCACCCTATCCTAGGCGACCCTCTCTATAACACTCGATCAAAAACAAGCCGGCTTATGCTCCATGCTTTTCGACTATCCCTTACCCATCCACTCACCTTAGAAAAGTTGAGCTTCACTGCCCTTTCTGATACATTTGAAAGAGAATTAAAAAAGAATGGATGACCGCTAAATCATCCATTTTATTTTATCTAAAAATAGAAAAAGCAAGACCAGAAGGCCTTGCTTTTTTATCGACTCAGGAATTATTTAGCGATTTTTGCAAAGTATTCAAGAGTACGTACAAGTTGTGCAGTGTATGACATTTCGTTGTCGTACCATGATACAACTTTAACCAATTGTTTACCGTCAACGTCAAGAACTTTAGTTTGAGTTGCGTCAAACAATGAACCGTAAGACATACCTACGATATCTGAAGATACGATTGGATCTTCTGTGTAACCGTATGATTCGTTAGCTGCTGCTTTCATAGCTGCGTTTACTTCATCAACAGTAACGTTCTTTTCAAGAACTGCTACCAATTCAGTAACTGATCCAGTTGGAGTTGGAACACGTTGTGCAGATCCGTCAAGTTTACCGTTCAATTCTGGGATTACAAGACCGATAGCTTTAGCAGCACCAGTTGAGTTAGGAACGATGTTTGCAGCACCAGCGCGAGCACGGCGAAGGTCACCACCACGGTGTGGTCCGTCAAGGATCATTTGGTCACCAGTGTAAGCGTGGATAGTAGTCATCAATCCTTCAACAACACCGAAGTTGTCTTGAAGAGCTTTAGCCATTGGAGCCAAGCAGTTTGTAGTACATGAAGCACCTGAGATAACTGTTTCAGTACCGTCAAGAACGTCGTGGTTAGTGTTAAATACAACTGTTTTAACGTCGTTTCCACCAGGAGCAGTGATAACAACTTTTTTAGCCCCACCAGCGTGCAAGTGTTTTTCAGCTGCTGCTTTCTTAGCAAAGAAACCAGTTGCTTCAAGAACGATTTCTACACCGTCGTTAGCCCAGTCGATTTGTTCTGGATCACGTTCAGCAGAAACTTTAACGAATTTACCGTTAACTTCAAATCCGCCTTCTCTAACTTCTACAGTACCGTCGAAACGACCTTGAGTTGTGTCGTATTTCAACAAGTGTGCAAGCATAACTGGATCTGTAAGGTCGTTGATGCGAGTAACTTCAACACCTTCTACGTTTTGGATACGGCGGAAAGCAAGACGACCGATACGTCCGAAACCGTTAATACCAACTTTAACTACCATTAGTGATTTCCTCCTTATGAAAATCCTGAAATTTTTATTGTGAAAAGAGTAACTTGAATCACTACAAATCACCTTTCAACATCATTATTATATAACTATTTAAGTAGAATTGCAAGTACGGGCGTTGTTTTTCTATCTTGCTTTTCTACTTTTCAATCCCCTTCATTCACCTAAGCTTTTATTTCTAGGCCCTTCTATCCTATCCGCATAATCTTCTCTTCTCATAGTTCAACTCTAACTTCAAAAATAGGACTATGAAAAGAGACAGGATTTCTCCTGCCTCTAGGCTGATAAACGATTATTTACGGCGTCCTGGACGTTCTGCGTAGCCATAGTAAGCATCTGCCATGATTTCTTCCATGTCAGCTACCATTGGCAAGCGTGGGTTAGCAGGTGAACATTGGTCTTCATAAGCAAGCAAGGCAATTTCATGCAAGCTGTCTTTCCAAGCTTTTTCATCGATTCCTTGGTCTTTGAAGTTCATCTTGATACCTACTGCAACACCAAGGTCGTAAACAGCTTTAGCGTATGCTTCAACTGCTTCTTCTGGAGTTGAGTGAGGCAAGCCAAGCATTTTCGCGATATCTTGGAATTTCTCATCAGCTTTCCAGTAGTTGTATTTAGGCCATGTAGTCGTCTTAGATGGACGAGTTCCATTGTAACGGATAACATATGGAAGCAAGATTGCGTTTGTACGTCCGTGAACAGTATGGTGAACTCCACCGATCTTGTGGGCCATTGAGTGGCTCATACCAAGGAATGCATTGGCAAAGGCCATACCAGCCATTGTAGATGCATTATGCATTTTTTCACGTGCTTCTGGGTCAGCTGTCTTAACAGATTTTTCCAACCATTCAAAGACAAGTTTGATAGTTTGAAGGGCGATACCGTCTGTGTAGTCGTTAGCAAAGTTTGAAGTGTAGGCTTCAGTAGCGTGAGTCAAGACGTCCATACCTGTATCAGCAGCGATGAAGTCTGGAACGGATTCAACCAAAGCAGGGTCAACAATGGCAATAGTTGGTGTCAATGAGTAGTCAGCCAATGGGTATTTGCGGTTGTTTTTCTTATCAGAGATAACGGCAAATGGTGTCACTTCTGAACCTGTACCTGAAGTTGTTGGAATACCGATGTATTTCGCTTTCTTACCAAGTGATGGGAAGCGGAAGGCACGTTTACGGATATCCATGAATTTTTGAACCAAGTCACGGAAATCGATTTCTGGTTGTTCGTAGAAGAGCCACATCACTTTAGCCGCGTCCATTGGAGAACCACCACCAAGAGCGATAATTGTATCTGGTTCAAATGCTTTCATCACTTCAGCACCACGTTCTACAGTTGTGATGTCTGGATCTGGTTCAACATCCGAGAAGACTTGGATCGTTACACGGTTGCTACGTGCGTTCAATTGATCAATAACACGTTGAACAAAGCCAAGTTTTTCGATAGATTTGTCTGTAACGATCATAACGCGTTCAATATCTTCACAAGTTTGAAGGTATTGGATAGAATTGCGTTCGAAGTAAATTTTTGAAGGAACTTTAAACCATTGCATATTATTTCTACGTTTCCCTACTTTCTTGATGTTTAGAAGGTTAATAGCGCTCACGTTATCACCAACTGAGTTGCGTCCGTATGAACCACATCCAAGTGTCAATGATGGAATGAAGGCATTGTAAACGTCACCGATACCACCGAAAGTAGATGGAGAGTTCCAGATAATACGCATGGCTTTGATTTCTGTACCAAAGCGTTTAGCAAGAGCTTCGTCTTTTGTATGGATAGCTGCTGAGTGACCAAGTCCGTTAAATTCAACCATTTGACGAGCTTTTTTAAGACCGTCTTCTGTATCTTCAGCTTTTAGGACAGCGATAACTGGTGACAATTTTTCACGAGTCAATGGTTCTTTCGATCCTACTTCTGCACATTCTGCAGCCAAGATGTTTGTTCCTTCTGGAACACTAAATCCTGCTTGTTCAGCAATCCATGCCGCTGGTTTACCAACGATGTTTGCATTTAGTTTAGCACCTGCACAGTTCTTGCTGTTGGCTTTCACGCCGAAACAGAATTCTTCAAGAAGGGCTTTTTCTTTTTTGTTTACAAAGTAAGTGTGGTATGATTTGAATTCTTCTACAAATTCGTCATAGACTTCTTTATCAATGATAACCGCTTGCTCTGATGCACAGACCATACCATTGTCAAATGATTTAGACATGACGATATCATGAGCAGCTTGACGGAGGTCAGCAGATTTTTCTACATAAGCAGGAACGTTTCCAGCACCTACCCCAAGAGCTGGTTTCCCACATGAGTAAGCCGCCTTAACCATAGCATTACCACCAGTTGCAAGAATAGTTGCAACACCTTCGTGGTTCATAAGCGCTCCAGTTGCTTCCATAGATGGTTCTGTAATCCATTGAACACAGTTTTCAGGTGCTCCAGCTGCGATAGCTGCATCACGAACGATTTGTGCTGCGTGAGCAGAAGATTCTTGAGCTGATGGGTGGAAAGCAAACACGATTGGATTGCGTGTCTTCAAAGCAATCAATGATTTGAAAATAGCTGTTGATGTTGGGTTCGTTGTTGGAGTGACACCACACACTACACCGACAGGTTCTGCAATTTTAGTCAAGCCTGTAACTGGATCATCTTCGATAACTCCAACAGTTTTAACACCACGCATATTATTCACAACGTGCTCACAGGCAAAAAGGTTTTTTGTAGCCTTGTCTTCAAATACACCACGACCAGTTTCTTCAACTGCATGTTGAGCAAGAATTCCGTGCGCATCAAGAGCTGCAACTGAAGCTTTCGCTACGATGTAGTCAACTTGCTCTTGATTCAACTTGCGCATTTCATCAAGCGCAACCAAGGCCTTTTTCACTAACCCGTCGACATGCTTTTCAGCAGCGAGTTGTTTTTCCTCAGGTGTTAACGTTTTTTTATCAGCCATATTGTCCTCCATAGCCTTCAAGGATTTAATCCTTTGTTAATTTTTTCACAATTTTATTATAACTCTTTTTCAATTCTTTGTAAACCGTTTCATAAGCATTTCACAAAGAATTTTTCTAAGATTGTGATTTTTTTATCAATATAGCTACGCAATAGAGTTTTGTCTGGACGATTGTGAAATTATGGAAAATATTTTTTTATTTCACAAAGTTTTTCTAGTTGATAGTTATTTCTCGAATCCAAGCGAGGAAAGCGCTTTCTTTTTTGCTTTTGAGAATAGTCCCCTAATCTGGAGACTATTGTTTTTGTTGAAAAACGCCTTGCTTAAAGGTCCCTTCATAAACAACTTCTTGCTCTGTAGTCAACTTCCCTTGACCTTCAGCCTGGCCATTTACAAAATCACCTTCATATTTCCAGCCATCTTTTGATTGGAAAGTCCCTTTTCCATTAAAGGCTCCATTATTGAAATCACCTGTATATTGGTCTCCATTTTCAAAGGTCAGGGTTCCTTGACCTTTCATTTTCCCTCGTACCAAGGTACCATCATAAACAAGTGCGCCACCATCAAGTGTCAGGACACCCTTTTTTGGTGTGTTTAGTAGAAAAACTGATACGGCGCAGATAGCGATTAGAAGAACGGTTGCAATCTCTATACGCGGGCGAGTTAGATATACTCGATATTTTTCGAAGATTTCTTTAAACTTTTCCATTGTCACTCTCATTTTCTAAACGATCTAGCCAGCGTTGACATCCACTTGTGATACGAGCATAGGTTTCCTCAAAATCTCCCGTGTACCATGGATCTGGAACGCTTTCAGATGCAAAAGAGTAGATTTTGTGCTGTAGTTCGTGAGGACACATTTGACGCAGATCTGAAACGTTTGAAGCATCCATGCCGATAATGTAATCAAACGACTCAAAGTCTTCTCTGCCAATCTGAAGCGATGTTTTGTCTTTGTCATAAGGGATCTGATACTGCTGGAAAATCCCTTGCGTTCCCCTATGAATCGGATTACCATGTTCCCACGATGACGTTGCCCGACTCTCAATCTGGTAATCACTCGTCATGGACTTCATCACAAACTCTGCCATAGGGCTACGACAGATATTTCCTAAGCAAACAAATACTATTTTTTTCATCCCTTTTCCTCTCATCTCATAGAAAAACGGGAGTGACAGATCCCGTTTTATTCTTCGATTGCTCCGCCTTCGTCAACAACTGTTCCTTCTGGTGTCACAGCTTCTTTGAGTGGCAAAACAGTCTTAATTGCAGCCAATTCAAAAGTCAAATAAACGCCATCTACATCCAGTACGATTGTACCTTTCTCAGTATCTACTTCATCCACTGTTCCGTAAAGCCCACCAATTGTAATGACTTCATAGCCTTTTTGAAGCTTGTTCAAGCTTTCCATACGCTTTTGTGCTTGTTTCTTTTGAGAACGTTGCATAAAGAACATCAAGGCAAACATACCTACAAGCATGATCACAAATGTTAAATTTGGACTAATATTTTCCATAGTATTTTCTCCTTTGTATTTACATAGGACTACTATATCAAATTTCAGCTACTTTTACAAGATTGTGCCTTGTTTTTATGGTTATAAAAAATCAGAGTTTTCACTCTGATTTTTGTGATTATTTCAAGTTTTGAACGACTTTGACTAGATTTTCAACTGTAAATCCGTACTCTGCCAATACTTTTGGTGCTGGGGCAGATGCTCCAAAGGTATCAATACCGAGAACTGCACCATCAAGACCAACATACTTGTACCAGTTTTGAGTTGCTCCCATTTCGACTGCAACACGACGACGAACTGCATTTGGAAGGATTTCTTCCTTGTAAGCTGCATCTTGTGCGTCAAAGACATCTGTTGATGGCATGCTGACTACACGGACTTTTGCACCTTGGCTAGCCAATTCTTTGGCAGCTGCGACAGCTAGATTGACCTCTGAACCTGTCGCAATCAAGATTGTGTCAAAGTCTGCTGCATTTTCATAGACGACATAGGCACCTTTCGCAACTTTGTCAAAGTCTGTTCCTTCTTCGACAGTCAAGTTTTGACGTGTCAAGACAAGGGCAGTTGGTGTTTTTTCGCTTGTCACTGCAAGGTACCAAGCTGCTTGAGTTTCACGCGCATCTGCTGGGCGGAAAACATTCAGATTTGGCATAGCACGGAGACCTGCTAAGTGTTCAACTGGTTCGTGAGTTGGACCATCTTCACCAACTGCAATAGAATCGTGGGTAAAGACATAAGTCACAGGAAGTCCTTGCAAGGCTGACAAGCGGACAGCTGCTTTCACATAGTCAGAGAAGACGAAGAAAGTACCACCGTATACACGAAGTCCACCGTGAAGGGCCATCCCGTTCAAGATCGTTCCCATTGCAAATTCACGAACACCAAACTGAATATTGCGGTTCAAGCGATTAGCATCATCTTGAAGTCCATCCGTTTTGATGTAAGTCATGTTTGAGTGAGCGAGGTCAGCTGATCCACCTAGGAAAGTTGGCAACTTGGCAGCGACAACGTTCAAAGCATCCTGACTTGAGTTACGAGTTGCTTGAGAGAAACCATTTTCTAATGCTGGGAAGTCTGCCGGAGTCACATCAACTGGATCGCGTCCGTCAATGATGGCTTCTACTTCTGCAGCCAGTTCTGGATGTGCTTCTTTATAGTCAGCAACTAGTTTTGTCCAAGCTTGATAAGCTGATGCGCCACGGTCTGCAACATTTTCTTTGAAATCAGCATAAACTTCAGCTGGAATTTCAAATGGTTCATAGTCCCAACCAAGAACTTGGCGAGTAGCCGCAGTTTCATCTGCTCCAAGAGGAGCACCGTGTACAGCATTGGTTCCTTGTTTGTTTGGAGAGCCGTATCCAATCACAGTCTTCACTTCGATCAAAGATGGTTTCCCTGAAGCTTTTGCTGCTTCGATAGCAGCATGGATAGCTTCCAAGTCTGTTCCATCTTCAACCAAGGCTGTATGCCAACCGTAGGCATTGTAACGGTCACGAACACTTTCTGTAAAGGAATCCTTTGTCTCACCATCCAAGTTGATGTCATTTGAATCATAAAGAACCACCAACTTGTCAAGTTTTTGCAAGCCCGCATATGAAGCCGCCTCGCTTGAGACACCCTCCATCAAATCTCCATCTCCACAGATCACATAAGTATAGTGGTCAAAGATATTGAAGCCTTCACGGTTATATTTCGCTGCTAGGAAACGTTCTGCTTGGGCAAAGCCGGTGGCAGTAGAAATCCCTTGTCCTAGAGGACCAGTTGTAGCGTCAATCCCTGCTGTATGCCCAAATTCTGGGTGACCTGGTGTTTTTGAACCCCATTGGCGGAAGTTCTTGACTTCATCCATGCTAACATCTTCAAAACCAGAAAGGTGAAGAAGGGCATAAAGAAGCATAGAGCCGTGACCTGCTGAAAGAATAAAACGGTCGCGATTGATCCAGTTTGGTTGTGCTGGATTGATGCGAAGTTGTTTTGTAAAGAGGCTATAGGCCATTGGAGCAGCCCCCATAACCACCCCTGGGTGACCTGAGTTTGCTTTGTTGATGGCGTCAATACCTAGAAAACGAATTGCATTAACAGATAGATTTGACATAGAATTTCCTTTCTCTTTGAGGTGATTAATGAATCACACATTCTATTTTACTATTATATGAAAAAATGCATAGAATAGCAATAAAACAATTTGCGTTCATCTAACACATGTGATTTTCTATCCCCTCGTCACCTCATAGTACGGAAGCAAGCGCGTATAAGCATCTTCTAGCTTATCCAATATCACTTCTACTGACTGATTTTCAATGAAGGAAACATCTGACTTGACTAAGACTTTTCGGGCTTCCTGACTTCTCACCTTCTCGCGTAAAGTACGACGGTTCTCCTCAGTAGCCTCCACCTTATGACTTTCCCCATTTGAGTAGACTAGATAATAAATCCCTTCTACCGCTGGAAGCTCTAAAACCTTGGCTTGCTTGTCTAAAGTCTGTTCGTCTTTCTTACGTTCGATGAAACTAACTTCTAGTGAGACACCAAAATCAGAAGGAACCCCATATAAGCGCAGAGCTAACATAGGTTCTGTCACCTCCCCCTCTCTCTGTAGATAGACCCAGAAATGCGGTCGCAAGCGTTGCGCTTGATTCATCCACTGACTAGTCTGTTGCAGTTGCCATTCTGGATGCTTTTCTTGGAAGACCTTGGCTAAGTTCGTAAAAGCCTTGCGAGCCTCCTGCCCTTTGTGGCGCAATTCCAGCATCTTCTCTCGCTCATCTCCAGCCTTATCTGGATGACGATATTGGATACCTGCATAAGATAAATAGTTCCTGATTGCTTCCATCATCTGTTTCTTCTCCTTTTTCTAACAAAAAATCAGGATGAACCTGATTTTATTTATTCTGTATCTACGACAACATATCGATTTGGTTCATCACCCTCAGAATAACTCGTCACACCATCCATGCGCGAAATAATGCGATGGATAATCTTGCGTTCGCTATTCGACATTGGATCTGTTTGTTGGCTACGTCCTTCTTCTAGAACGCGAGTCGCCAATTTTTGTGCATAGGTTTGCAACACTTCTGCACGATGTTCAACGTAATCATTGACGTTGATTGTGATATAAAAAGTTCTTGAATAACGATTGTAGAGGTAGTTTTGCGCCAAAAGCTGAAGTGCTTTCAATACTTTTCCGTGGTAGCCGATAATACGACCTGGTTCATTTGTGTCAATTTGAAGATTGATGGTGCGGCGATTGTAGTCGCTTGAAATCGTCCCTTCAACATCCATATCATCCACAATGGTTTGAACATAGTTAGCCACTTGAGCTGCTACTTGTTCGATGTCATAACTCGGCTCCACCTTCAAACCTAGATCTTCCAAAGACTGGCTTTCTACCGATTCTGACATAGATACAAATTCTTCACACTCTGCTGGGTCTTCCACTCCAGCATCTCCTGTCTGCAATTCATTTAAAATCGCGATGTGACCTGTTTCTTCTAAGATCGTGCTAGCATGTTTCTCATTTTTCAAGATTTCAGCCTTGATTTCATCAGAAACACCCTGACCTTCCTCTTCTATTTTTTTAATCGCCTCAACAACATGACCAAGATCAACTGTCGCCTCTGTTACTGTCTTAACAGGTTCGTTTTGTTCATTGATTTCTTTTGGAACACCTTTTACAGCTTGTTGATTGGCCTTAATCACAGTCGTCTCACTAATCGCCTCAATATCAACTTGAGCTGGTTTTTTCCCAAATAAGCCTAAAAAACCTTTCTTCTCTTTGGACACGACCTTGATGTGAGTCTTCATTCTCGGAATACCTAACTCTTTCAATCCTTTCCGGATTGCTTCTTCAACAGTTGAACCTGTAAATAATACCATTATCAGATTCCTCCTTATTATTTCGTTTTCTGAGCCTTTTTCTTGGCTTTTCTTTTTCTATTTTCCAAATCTTTTTTAGCTTGTACTTCCGCCTCACGCGCTGCAATAATCTTAAAAGGATTATTTAAGAAGTAAGTTTGCAAAACTTGATAAGCATTGGATACTGCCCAGTACAAGGCTACGCCACTAGGTGAAGAGATGGCAAAGATAAAGATCAGTACAGGCATCCCGTACATCATCCCTGTCATAGCTCCACTTCTTTCAGGTAAAGCCTTATTCGATAACCAACTACTTAAGAAGGTAAAGACTGCTGCCAAAATCGGAAGGATAAAGCTTGTGTCTACTCCCCCAAGGTTCACCCACAAAAAATGCCCTGTTTTCAAAAAGTCTACTCGAGTCAAGGCTTGGAAGAGAGCCAAGAGAACCGGCATTTGAATCAAAATCGGCCAGAGAGAAGAAGAGTGTTTGACCCCTAATTCTTTATAGACCTTCCGCATCTCCTGATCCAGCTTGGTTCTACTTTCCATATCACGACCTGGATATTGTTCTTGCAGAGCCTTGATGCGTGGTTGAGCCTCTTGCATTTTTCTAGAGGCCACCATCTGAGTCTGAAAGACTGGCAATAGAATCGTACGAATCAGGATCGTAAAGAGGATAATCCCCACTCCGATACTAACGTCAAAGGACAAGAAGCGGATGATTTCAGCAAAAAAATAGACAAATTTACTCCATATATCTGTAGAATCTGCTGCAACATCGCTTGTCCCACAGGCTGTCATGACAAACAAGGACAAGCCCAGCAAACTAGTCAACTGTAGTTTCTTTTTCACTCCTAATTCCTTCCCGGTAAATCTTTGATAACTTTAATACGTGGAGTAGATTTTTCTCCATTTCTGCATAATCCAAGCCTTCAACCCCTTTTCGAGCAATTACAACAAAATCAACGTTATCAGCTAACTGCTCCCTTACACTTAGCAAAATGTGTCGAATCCGTCTTTTAATTTGATTTCTGGTGACTGCATTCCCTAATTTCTTACTGACGGACAGCCCTACTCGAAAATGACTTTTCTGATTTTCCAATTGGTAGACAACAAATTTACGATTAGCAAAACTTGTTCCATCCGTGAAAATCGCCTTAAAATCTTTCTCTCTTTTTACACGAAAGCTTTTCTTCAAAACTCCACTCCATCTATTAAATTACTACTATTATACCATAAATTTCAAAAAAGCCAATAATGACAAGGTTTTACACTGTTTCAACAACAAAAAGTTGGGAAAATTTATCTCCCAACTCCTTTTTATTGTATCTTACCTTGTAATTTTATTCAGTTCTTCTTACTTTTTCAAGCGTTCAACGTCACGAGCGATGACCAATTCTTCATCTGTCGGGATGACTAAGACACGAACTTTAGCAGCATCAGTCGAAATATCTCCTGTAGCGCCAAAGACATTCTTTTCAGGATCCACATCACAGCCAAACCAAGAAATACCTTCAATAACCATCTGACGAATCGTTACAGAATTTTCTCCAATTCCGGCTGTAAAGATAATGGCATCTGCACCGTTCAAAACTGCCAAATACTGACCAATATACTTTTGGATACGATCCACAAAAATCTCATTTGCCAGTTGCGCTTTCTCATCACCCGCATGCATAGCTTCGTGAATATCACGCATATCGCTTGATCTCTCAGAAACACCCAAAAGTCCTGACTCACGATTGAGAATTCGACTGATATCCTCTGGTGTATTAAAGTCATCTGTATGTTGCATTAAATAGGGAATAATTGCCGGATCAATATCACCTGTACGAGTACCCATCATAATACCACCAAGTGGAGTAAAGCCCATAGATGTATCAACAGACTGACCGCCTTTGACAGCTGTAATAGAACCACCATTTCCAATATGACAAGTAATCAATTTCAACTCTTCTAGGGGGCGACCTAAAATTTTAGCTGCTTCTCCTGCTACAAACTGATGACTTGTCCCGTGGGCTCCATACTTACGAACTTTATTTTCAGTGTAGTATTTGTTTGGAAGAGGATAGCGATAGGCTTTCTCTGGCATGGTTGTATGGAATGATGTATCAAAAACAACAACGCTGGTAATATCTGGAAGCAATTCCTTGAAGGCACGAATTCCTGCCGCGTTGGCTGGATTGTGAAGAGGAGCCAAAAGTCCCAACTCTTCAACCTTTTCCAAAACATCTCCCTCTACCAAGGTTGACTCTTTGAAATATTCACCACCAGCCACAACACGGTGCCCAACACCAGTTATTTCATCATAACCTTTGATGATGTCAAAACGAATCAGATCATCTAATAAAATTTTAACAGCTTGTGTGTGATCGTCAATATCAAGAATTTGTTGTTCAGAACGGCCGTCGAATTTTACAGTTGAGATAGAGTCCTTCAAACCGATGCGTTCAATCAAGCCTTTCGCCAATACTACTTCTTCTGGCATTTGATAGAGTTGCCATTTCAAACTTGAGCTTCCTGCATTGATTGCAATTGTTTTTGTCATAAGATGATACCCCTTTTAAGCGTTTTCATCCATTATAACAAATTTTTGCTTAATTTTCAGTACCTTGACTCCATTTTTGAAAATTTTCTTTGAATTTCAATAGTGCAGCTGGATCTTGCAAACTGGTCAAAGGATAGACAAATGGTTCTATTTCCTTGTCTCTTTTCTTCTGTAAGACAAAAATACTTTTAGCTTGGCTTGCAGTTGAGAAAATATCCTCTGGCAGAGTAATGATGGCAGCAAGACTCACTTCGTCTTTGAGCCAACCTTTTAACAAATCACTTTGAGGACTGGTTAGTAAATCACTCGGAGCCAGAAAAATAGCGTATCCGTCTGACTTGAGGTACTTGAGGCCTTGCTCCATGAGCAAATGATGGGCATAGGTATGTTCTTGACTAGAAGCCACTTGATAGCGTGAAGCGATTGCATCGTCTGGGTAATAGCCGACAGGCAAGTCGCTAATGATCACATCGCTTTCTTTAAGCATTTGCGGACGAACGGCATCACCCTGAACAAAACCAGCCTGCAAACCAATCACATCTGCCATACTAGCCGCCAAATCAATCAGCAAGTCATCCACTTCGATTCCCAAGTAATCCACTTTTTTAGCAAGAGAAGTCAAGAAAGTAGCACCCAGAATTCCCATGCCAGAGCCTATTTCGAGTATGCTAATTCCCTCTTGTTTAAACAACTCTTCCACAACAAGTACCAAGAGGAGGGCAATGGCATCTGGTGTAAACTGGTGATTGGCCTGTAAAGGCTCAGTTTGTCCTGCCTTCATCAAGAGAAACTGGTAGGTCTTGAGCCACTCTTCCTTGCGAAGCGCTAAGCGCTTAAGGGCTTGGTTGTTCTCCTTAACCTGCTCTAGCTCGGTCTCACCATCCAGATAGATGCTGTTTTGCTCTACCAAGGCGTCATAAAAGTTGGTCGTCAAATCACTTTGGATGACTTGGACATTCTCTAGTAAATACGTATAAGCTTGTTCAATTTTTTCAAAATCCATGTTCCTATTTTATCAAATTTCCCCTATTTTTTCCATCTGAAGAAAAAAATCACTGCTTTAGTCAGCAAGTGACTTTTGGGCTACAGTTAAAAAGAGCTCTGCGTAATTTCCTAGGAAAAGACCTTCAGCACTATAGAGAATCTGACTGTCTATGCTTGAAAAACCAAACTGGGCGAGCTTGGTTTCCAGTTCAGCTAAATCAAAACCATGGTGATTGGTATCTGTCTTGACAAAATCAGCAATGAGAACCTGTCCATTCTCCCTAAGATGATGGTGAAACATGGCAAGAGTCGCATCTAGATCAGGCATATGATGAAGAACCCGACTGACAATAATCAGGTCAAATTGTTGCTCCAAGGGATTTGCCAGTAAATCCTGCTCCAAAAACTGGATATTCTTGATATCTTGCTGGTCCGCTTTCAAACGGGCTTGCTCCAGCATTTTCTCCGAAATATCCACAAGGGTAACCGACTTGGCCTGTTTGGCCAAGGGCAAAGCTAATAGACCCGTCCCACCACCGAAATCCAATATTTCCTTGTCTGATAAAAGATCAATCTGTTTTTCAACTGCTTGACAAACCAAGTTTGCAAGAAAGATGTTTTTGGGCGAATCAAAGGTTTCTGCTTTGTGATTAAAATCATGTTTCATGCTTTTAGTTTAACACAAAGTAGTTGAATTGACTAGGAATTGTCTTTCTTATCTGTCTTATTTTCTGTTTTTTTCTGATTTGGTTCTTGTCTTGAATCAGTCGCTACTTGTTCCTTTTGATCTGTTTTCTTTTCCTTAGTTTTCATCGGAGGAAAGAGAAATTCATAGTTGCCCTTATTCATACGAACACTTGTTACAAAACCTGTTTTCGTATTGTGATACCTGACTTTTCCTAAGTTGAAGACTCGTTCTCCACTTTCTTGCTCAACCTTATCTTTACTTCGCTTGGCCATGGCGAAAGCGACCAACTTCTCTTTGTTTAGGGTATAGTCTTTGCGATGGGCGACTTGCCGATTCAAATAAAACTGCAACAAAAGGCTAAAAATAGCTGCCATGGTGACTGCATATAAAAGAACGCCTGCCTTAACTTTTTGCTTTTTCCACACGATAGATGAATTCCCTTTCTAAGCCTTTTTGAAATTGGAAGCGAAAGCGAACCAATTGATCTTCCTCTGTAATCTGTGCTGATTTGAGTCCATAAACCATAGGTTGGTAGCCCCGTCCGCTGGTATCCGTTTTTCGAAAATCATCCGATTTAGACTTCCCTATAGAGATATCCTTACCATCCTGTTTCATGTAGAGGCGATTGCCTTCTACCTTTTCAAACTGCGAACGCTCTAACTCTACCTCCAGTTGATCCACAAACAAGAGCCACTCCTTTTGCTCGCTTTGCTGCTGGTAACGAACTTCTGAAATGAGGAGCTGACTCATAGCTTGAAAAAGGAGCAAGCCTCCGCTAATGACGATAAGGGCAATCAGAGATTCTAAAAGAGTGAACGCTCTTACCTTACTGATCTTTAAGGTCGAGTAACTTCTCTGAACCATGATAGACCTCCACTCCTTTTTCACTAGAAAACACCTGAATCTCCACTCCGTTTATGTTTACCTGATTTTGACCTGTCTGCAGAGCCATCTTCGCCACACGCAAGACTTCTTCCTTTTGCAAGATTTCTGCCTCTTCTTGTCTATTTTTCTGGATTTGTCCCAAAAGAAGGGTCGCAATGCTGGCAAACACAGCCAAAGCTACTACTGCTTCTAGTAAGATCACTGCCTTAATTTTTTGTTTCCTTAATGCGTTTAATTTTTCCATTTCCTAGATATAATTGATAGCGAATCGCTCCTTTGCTAGTCTGAAATTCAACCTTAGCCAGGGACGAATTGCCCCCAGCTCGGTCAAATATAATGCTTTGTCCTGATGGTGCCTGAATTCCTTTAGGAACGGTCAACTTTTGACTGCCATTACTGATCGTCTGTCCATCTAAGTTCAGACTGGTTTTTTGCTGACTAGCAACACTGCGTTTTTGAGTTTCCCGATAGAGTTCTTCAAACTCCATAAAGAAAATCTGCTCTTCCACCGCTGTAAAACTGGACTGAACAGAACCAGACAAGACAAAAGCAAGGATACTCACAAGTCCCAAAACTAATAGACTTTCCAGCATAGTAAAGGCCTTAATCTGCAACAGTTTGACTTGTTTTTTGTTTTGCATGGTAGTCTTTATAAGCTTTAGCTTGCTCAGCTGTGATACGGCCGTCCGCCTGTAATTTGCTTAGGCTAGCATCTTCATTCTTGTCCAGACTATAGAGTTCTGCCTGACTTTCCACCACCTTAACAACAGCAGCTTTTCCTTTGTCATTCACTGCATCCTTTTGTTTGGTCAAATTAGGCACAAAGAGCAAGAGAAGTACGCTGATAATTAAAAGGACGACTAGCATTTCTACCAAAGTGAAAGCTTTAACCTTAGCTTTTTTTAGTTTTGTCATGAATTTTTTCATTTTAAAAATTTACCTCCATATTTTGATACATGGGCATAAGCATTGCCGCATAAAGTAAAACGATAATCAGAGCCACAAAGATAAAAACCAGTGGCTGTACTAAGTTCATGGTGCGGTTGACTCGGGTAAAAAAGGCTTCCCAAGTTTTTTCAGCATAGATTTCCAACTCACTCCCCAGCTTGGACTTGACTTCTCCATACTCGATGATAAGACTCAACTCTTTTTTAAAGAAAGGATAGGTCGCTATAGTTTGAGAAAATTCGCGGCCATTTTGCAGGGCTTGAGCCAGTTCTTGACCGATTTCTTTAAAGAGCTGGGAGCCTTGTTCCTGCATGATCTGAAAAATCTGCGTCAGCTCCATCCCCTGTGAAATCATATTGCCCCATTCACGCGCATAATAGGCCGTCAGATAGGTCTGGACAAAGATTCCTAGAAAGGGAACCCGTGCCAACATCGAGAAAACCCGCATCTTGGAACTTCTTTTGTAAAAAGTGAGGGCTAAAAGTAAAGATAGAGAGCAAACCAACACTAGCCCCAGAAAAATTTGTGGCAGATTGCCAATGATTTGGGTGGCGATATTGCTACTGTCCAGTTGGGGGAGCAAATAATTCCTGAGCCCCAACATGATTAGCAGGAGAAATCCCAGCAAAATCAAAGGATAGGTCGCTACTTCAATTAACTTCTTCTTGACCTTGGACAAATTATCCAGATATTCTTCTATCTTCCCCAAACTCAGGTGAAGATTCCCATGTACTTCAGCTAGAGATAATTGGGTCACAATAGCACTTGAAAACCCCAAGCTGTCCATCATCTCTGAAAAGGATTTCCCCTGAGACAAGCCTTGGTGCATCCGGGCCACATAGTCCTTTTCCAGCAGGGCACTTCTGCCCAAAAAAGAAATAATTTCCACCAAATGAAAGCCACTGGAAAAGAGGTTGTTAAACAGGGTGATGATTTTCTTCTGCTTAGCTGTAGCTAATTTTTTCCGTTTCAGCCTGAAGACTTGTGATATGTCCATCTTTAAGAAGCTGGTCAATCTGCGCATTCCAGCTAGTTGGCTGGTGTTCTTGAAAGTCTTTGTTTGCAAAGTCAACGATTCCTCCTCCCCCGATTAATCTCTGGTAGCAGACTCCTTGCAGAACAACTGCTAATTCTTCCTCCGTCACACCTAACTCCAGAAGGCGTTCATAAACACCTCGGATACTCTTGGCATGAATGGTTGAAAAGACTGTCGCCCCTGTCAAACTGGCTCTGACCACTGCACGCGCCGTCTCGCTATCCCGAATTTCACCGATAATCAAGAGGTCAGGACGATGCCGGAGAGACAGTTTGATGAGATTTTCATAGGTCAAACCAATCGCTTCATTCAACTGCAACTGGAGCATGTCTTCCTGCTTGATCTCGACAGGATCTTCAATGGACATGACCTGTTGCCCCATAAACAGAGACTTGGCTAATTCGTGCATCAGAGTCGTCTTGCCACTTCCGACTGGACCTGCAAAGAGATAGAGTCCCCGTTGCCTGTACTGCTCACCCAGTTCGTTCATATCCTGAAACCAGAAATGCAGGTCCTGCTCCTCATCGTGCAACAAACGAATGACCAAACTCTCATGTCCCCGATAATCTCCCACGGTAGACAAACGCAGAGAAGACACCTTCTCCCCATGCTGATAGTCGCAAGAGCCCAGTTGACTACGTCTCTTCTCTCCTACGTTCATACCCGCCACAAACTTAAAATGACTAATCACAGCAGCTAAAACATCAAACTCATAGGAGTCAACTAGACACCGTTCGTCTCCAACCCGCATGTGAAGCTCGTAGGACTTTTCCTTGGGGATAAAATAGATATCCTGAGCCTTCTTTTCTTTCGCAGTAGCAATAATTTTCTGTGCAATTTCTTGTACCATACCGCCCTCCTTATCTAACTATTCGCAAAAAAATAAAAAAAGCAACTTAAAAAGTTACTTTTTTATCTCCATTTCATACGGCAAGAACGGTGTTTTTCTTGACCTGTTTGTTTTTCGTAGCCTGGACGTAGCTTCTCATCGGGGATGACTTGCTCATCCTGTAAAAGTGCCAAAGAATGGTACTGCTGCAAATACTCATCACACTCATCACACCAGCGTTTATCAGCAGGATCCCAAAAGATAGTCATCAAATCACTCCGACTCTTATAAAGAGGATTCTTCTTTTCTAGCTCAAACCAGCATGATTTATAATATTTTAGAGCATCATAATACTTGTCAAAAGATTGACTCATAATGACATCTTCTTCCCAACCTTCTATGAACCACCACGGTTCAAAATCCCCATACATTTCTATAACACGATACATTCTTACTACTTCCTTTGTATCGTATATTATATCTAATTTTTTATTACAAGAAAAGGATTTTGCTTGCCTTTCCCTTTAGGAAGACTTCTTTAAATACCTTTTCAGCCTATCATAAAAATAGGAGCCTTTTATTGACCCCTATTTTATCATCTTAGGCTTGATAACGTTTCACACCGTCTAGATAGGTTGCTACCAATTCCAAATCTTTATCTAGTACGATAAAGTCTGCATCGTAACCTTCACGGATTTGACCACAAACATCATCGATGTGAACAGATTTTGCTGGGTTGAGGCTAGCCATCATGACTGCTTCATGCGGATTGGCAATACCCCATTCGACAACATTCTTCAAACCGTCCTTGAGTTTGAGGATAGAACCTGCCAAATTGCCTGTAGATTTGAGGCGTGCAGTTCCATTAGCCACTACTACCGGGAATTCTCCCAGCATGTAGTCTCCATCTTCCAAGCCACCAGCTGTCATACAGTCTGTGATAAGGGCAATATTTTCAGTTCCTTTTTGCTTGAGCAAAATGTCACAGGCCTTTGGATCTACGTGGTGACCGTCACAAATCAATTCTGCGTAAGTATGTGGCAACTCATACATGGCTCCCACCATACCGAGTTCACGGTGAGTCAACCCACGCATGCCATTGTAGGCATGTACCCAAACGCTTGCTCCAGCATCGACTGCTTTTTTAGCTTCATCAAAAGTCGCATTTGAGTGTCCAAGAGCAACAGTCACTCCTTCACCCGTAATTGTACGAACAAAGTCTTCTACACCTTCACGTTCTGGCGCAAGGGCAATTTTATTGAGCAAGCCATTTGCTGCTTTTTGCCAAGCACGAAACTCATCCATGCGAGGATCTTTCATGTAGGCAGGGTTTTGAGCTCCTTTGTATTTCTCTGTGAAATAAGGCCCTTCAAAATAAATCCCACGAATTTTCGCTCCACTTGCTTCCTGGTAACGAGCACCGATATTTTCAGTTACTGCGAGCAACTGCTCGTAAGAGGAAGTCAAGGTCGTTGGCAAGAAGCTGGTAACACCCGTGCTAAGCAATCCTTCACTCATGGTATGAAGGGTTCCTTCGATGTTATTGTCCATGACATCCACACCACCAAATCCATGAATATGGGTATCCACAAGCCCAGGGGCAATGCTATAACCTGTATAGTCAATCACCTCAGCTCCTTCAGGAATCTGTTCTACATGTTTGCCGAACTTGCCATCCACAAGTTCCAAGTAACCGCCACGACGAACTCCGTGTGGGTAGAAAAACTGATCCGCTTTAATATAATTAGGCATAATGATAACCTCCTTGATAGATTGATTCTAGAATTTATTATGTCAATTACATTATAAACCTTTCTTTTTCATTTGTAAATGGTATAGACCTATTTTCTAGAGATATTTTAAAAGAGCTGGATTTCTCCAACTCTTTAATTTTATTTTGATTTCACAGGCAGTTCTTGAGCAGCCTTAACAGCAGCTGCAATCGTCTCTGCGTAAAGTTTAGCACCTTCTTCAATCATGTTGCTATCATTCCCAAAGTGGACTTGGTCGGTTCCTGCCCAGATTTCAGGGTGTTCCTTAGCAACCTTATTCCAGTCAGCTATGCTCACGTAAGGATTCTTTTCAGCTAATTCCCGTGCATAAGCCGCATACTGCTCCACTGATGTGTAAGTGTCCTTGCTCTTGTCTCCCTCATAAGGTGTCACCAGTATCAGATGGTGTCCTTTCGGTAGATTGTTCACGATGCTGTCCAAATCATTCTTATAGCCTTCAGGATTATTGACTCCCGTTGCAATGACAACTGTTTTTAGCAGCGCCTTGTTCTGACTGTTATTGAGCATAATATCATTGGCTTGCTTGGTCGTTCGACTAACCTGGGCATTGATATTTGCTTCAGGAAGTGCCTCTTGTAAGGCTGTATTGGCACGCAAGGCTACCGAATCTCCTATTAGGCTTGTTCCATCAGAAATTCCTAAACGACTCAGTTCAGCTTGTTCAGCAAGAGTCTTTGTTTGTCCTATATTGGTCTGGGCTTGTTTGAAACCATTGACCATCAAGTCTGTCTCAAAAGCTCCAACTTGAGGAGCCACAGCTATGATAATCAAGGTAATCAAGGTAAGAATGCCAGCAGCACCAGCACTAATTGGTTTAATATGAGGCAATCGACTAATCTTCCGTATTAAAGGATTGGATTTACCGGCAATCAATGGCTCAATAATATAGAAGGATAGGATAGCAAAGAAATAAGAAAAGATGATTGTCAGAATAACAGCAGGCAGATTACTCATCAGCTGAGAAAAGATAATATAAAAAGGCCAGTGGAAGAGATAAACCGCGTAGCTGGTATCCGCTAAAAATGTAATGATCCGAGGTTCTTGTATCTCAGGCGTTTTCTCATGCAAGACACGCGCAGCAAAAATCATGATCACGGCCGCTAAACTTGCCAGTACGAAACCAAATAAATAAGCGAATAAGTAAGTAAACTTGACAAAGAAAGTCAGGAGCAACAATACCAAGAGACCTGCAGCGAACACCAGTAGATTCTGACGAAGATCCCACGTCCGATCAAACTGCTTGACTAAATCGCTCGTCTGACGAACACCCACAACCGTCGCCAAAATGCTTCCTAAAAAGAAGGGATAGACATGGGTTAGACTTGAAAAGTAGACAGATGAATAGGAACTAGCCATTAGACTGCCAATAAACATGGAGAAAAAGCTAATGATGAAAGCTCCCGCAGAAAGGAGAAAGACCATCCCTCTCAATTGACTACTAGATTTTGAACGTTTCGATAAAAACCAAACCGCTAAGCCCCAAAGGATATAGTAGTGAACCTCAACAGCTAGACTCCAGTTATGAACAAAGAGATGCGGAATGAACTGGGATTCATAACTTCCCCCTGTTAACATTTCGTAGAAGTTGGTCATAAAACCGAGAACTCCAGCAATCTGGCCGCCAATTCCAGCAACATAGTCTTGACGAACTAGGAGGGTAAAGGGCATGGTCACCAGAACCATCAGCACCACAGGTGGCACGATGCGGTAAAACCGTCTCTTAAAAAAGCCCAGTAAATCAATCTGGCTTTTCTTTCCAAACTCTTCTAAAAGGAGGGAGGTAATCAAGAATCCCGAAAATGTGAAAAAGACATCTACCCCGAAAAATCCTCCAGGAAAGATCGTTTGAAAGAAGTGGTAAAAAAGCACCAAAAGTAAACCTGTAATCCTAATCAAGGAAAACCATTTAATACGCATACGAGTCTATTCTCCATTAAATTAGGAAGCAAAACACCACCTAATTTCCATTCCATTATACTCCCTATTCTATCAAAAAAATAGGAAAAATCCTAAGAGAAAACTTAGGATTTTGGCATTCTATTTTTACACTTTAAAAATTGCGTCCTGACTTTTTGTAGCCATATTTTTCTACAAAATACTCACGGAATTCCAAGAGATTGTCATCCATGATGGCTTGGCGGACCTGCTTCATCAGGTTGAGTAAGAAGTAAAGATTATGGTAGCTAGTCAAGCGGATACCAAAGGTTTCGTCAGCCTTTAGCAGGTGACGAAGGTAGGCGCGTGTGTAGTTCTTACATGTGTAGCAATCACACTCAGGATCCAGTGGCGTAAAATCTTCAGCGAATTGGGCATTCTTGACAACCAAACGACCTTGGCTGGTCATACAAGTTCCGTTACGAGCGATACGAGTCGGCAAGACACAGTCAAACATATCCACACCACGAATGACCCCATCGATCAAGCTGTCTGGCGCTCCGACACCCATCAAATAGCGAGGTTTGTTTTCAGGAAGAAGTTGAGTTGTGAAGTCCAAGACTGCATTCATTTCTTCGTGCGTTTCTCCCACTGCCAAACCACCAATAGAGTAGCCAGGGAAGTCCATGCTCACAAGGTCATGAGCTGACTGACGGCGAAGGTCTTCAAATCCTGCTCCCTGAACAATTCCAAACAAACCTTGGTCATGTGGGCGACGGTGAGCCTTCAAACCACGCTCAGCCCAACGGCTAGTACGCTCGATTGATTTCTTAACGTAGTCATAAGGTTGGTAAAACTGAGGACATTCATCAAAAGACATCATGATGTCTGAGCCCAGATTATTCTGAATAGATATGGCTTTCTCTGGCGATAGGAACATCTTGGAACCATTGAGATGGTTTTTAAAGGTTACTCCTTCTTCGGTGATATTTCGGCTATCTGCTAGGGAATAAACCTGGAAGCCACCACTATCTGTCAAAATTGGTTGATCCCAGTTCATAAATTTGTGGAGACCACCTGCGCGTGCGATGAGTTCATCTCCAGGACGAAGCCATAGATGATAGGTATTAGAGAGGATAATTCCTGATCCCATCTCCTTCAACTCTTCTGGTGACTGGGTTTTTACAGTAGCTTGGGTCCCAACTGGCATAAACATAGGCGTTGGAAAAGTACCATGCGGGGTGATGATTTCTCCCAGACGAGCTCCTGTGTGTTTCTCTTTCTTAATCAAACGATATTTGATTGGTGAATCTGACATTTTCTACCTCCGAAGCTGGGAAAGACAGTCCCAGTTCATACTTTGTGCCCAAAGGCATACTGTATGATTTTATCAAAAAAACTAGTAACTGTCACGAACTATGGTATAATGAAAGAATGAAATACCCAAAAATTGATTTAAAAACCATTCGCCTGCAGACGAGGCAATTTCAGGCTGAGAATCCCCGCCTCTTTCTCGTCTATCTCTTACCTAGCATACTGGTCATCTTATCAGGCTTTCTCAACCCCTTGGCTCGTCTCCAAGAAAGTGTTTTAGAGCAATCCTTTTTCAGCATGCTGGCACAAGTGCTCCAAGCCTATCTCTTCCCACTAGTGGTTTCTTTTTTGAGCTCGATTTTTCTAGCAAGCGCTGCCTTTACGACACTCAGACTCCTCAAGGATCCTGATACGGAACTCTCAGTAAAATCAAGCCTGGCTCTCTTTGCTGAAGAGCGCTTCTCGCAAACCTTCCTGACTCTGCTCCTCAAACGTTTCTACCTTTTTTTATGGAGCATTCCAAACTTAGTAGGCGTTTATTTTCTTTTTTATAGCAATCTCTTGGCTCGAAGATTTGTTGCCCTACATCCTGAATTTCCTAATCTTGACCTCTCATCCGTTGAAACCGAGCAATTCCTTATGACCTTTGGGCTCTACTTTTTCGCGAGCCTCATCTTGATGATTGTGGGCAATCTCCTCTACGTACCGCAACATTATGCTTACTCGCAGGTAGAATTCCTCCTCTGCGACACTCTGGATTTAGGACAGGCTAAACCCCATCAAATCCTGAAAACCAGCCGTTTCTTGATGAAAGGATACAAGTTCCAACGCTTTCTCCTCGACTTACAACTACTCCCTTGGTACTTCCTCAACTGGATTACTTTTGGGATTGCTAGTTTTTCAATCCTTCCCTATATCCAAAACAATCACATCTTCTTTTACAGAGCCCTACTAGCTCGTAAACGTCGAAATGGATAAGAGCATACAAAAACCAGCGTCGTTCAAAACGCTGGTTTTCTTATTTCAAAAGTAACATACTCAGCAGAGTCAAAATAGCAGGCCCACCTTGCTTCAGAATAATCTTCTTGTCTGCTGTCAGAGAACCATAGATCGCTGCACCAAGCACAAATAAAACAAAGATAGTCACAATTTCCAAACTTTGTGAGAAATAAATCCCATACAAGAGAAAGACACCTATCAAAGCATTATAAATCCCTTGGTTTTTAAACAGTGAGGTGACAGAGGGTCTAGTCAACTCTTCCTTGTCCATATTAAAGACTCGGCTGGTTGCATCTGATTGGGTTGCCATACTCTCCAAATAAAAGATATAAAAATGTTCGAGGGCAACAAGGGTTGCTAAAATAGTAGTAATGATTGACATCGTTTTCTCCTTAAAATTCTATTTTTTCTAGACCTGACACTAGTTTCGTCAGTAAAGTTGTTAGCTCTTTCTGCTCGGCTGTCGATAAGATGCTCTCCATCTGTTCCTTCACTCGCAAATGATGTTTAGGCGGACTGACTAAGAGTTGATTCTTGGCTTCTTGGGTTAATTCAACTAAGACTTCTCGCTGATTGGCCGGATTACGCTTGCGACTGACATAGCCCTCTGACTCTAGTATCTTAAAATGACGGGTCAAGGCCGCCTGGTCGATTTGCAACTTCTCCTGAACGGCAATCTGGTTGCAGGGTGACTGCTGCAGTAAAAACTGCAAGATTTGATAGCGGGTCAAACTAATTCCCAATTGTTTCTCAAAAAGTTGAGTGATCATCTGATCTGTTAAATGGAGCTGGTACAGTAAGTCGTTAATTTTTTTCATTTCTACCTCCTTGCGTACACTTGATTTATCAACTATTGAGCTATCAAGTATATTACAGAAAGATTAAAAACGCAACTATTTTGCTTACTCACGAAAAATAGCCTCTTGGTTTCAATCCCAAAAGGCTATTATTTCTATATTCTAGATAAAATCCAGCACTAACCTACCAAATCTGCTCGAAGGATTTCTCCCTCTTTATCAATGACAACTTCGATGGCATGGCCTGCAAAAATTTCCTCGCTATCATCATAGTAGAGGGTCAATTCCCCGTCTTCGTTGATCGATAGTTCACTTAAGGAAAGAGAGTTGGTAAAATACTCTTCTGTTAACTCCACATCATTTTCATCTGAATCTATCCAGTCTTGAGCTGTTTCCCACAGTTCTTTGACAATATAGTCTTTAATCCGAGTATCTTGAACTTGGAAAGTTCCCATAAATTTCTTTAGATCATCAAAAGAACTTGGAGGGAGACTTTCATCTGCACTCGCAGCAAAGATAGCATGAATCTTACCACCCTCGTAAGTGATAAATCCTTCAAACCAAGAATAGGCTCTGTTTAAGGTGAATTCGCCAATATCGTCTTGAATGATGACCGGTTTTTGATAGGTTTCAATCAAGGTCTCTAACCTAGAGTCTGAGGATTGGTCATCTAGGTATTCCAGCAAGTGGTAGCAGTTATTAGCTACTTCTGACATATATGGCTCTAACTCCATGAAGGGGCGTTTTTGACATTTGATATGATGAATTTTGTAGGGTTCAAAACTAAAGCCCCATCTCTTTTCTTCAAATTCCTCAGGAGTCAATACCCATTCCAAACGTCCCTCACGTTCAGAAAATTCCTGGGTTGCAACATTGACACTAGCTTTAAAATGAACGGACGGCATTTTACAACCATCTTTTAAAGAAGCGGCCCCAGTTACATTTTGGAGGGTAAAAATCAAGAATTCGACAATTTCACCACAAAATTCCTCTTCAAAATCATCTCTTGTTTTCTCAAATGGAGTTTTTAATCGATTTGTCATTCACTTCATCCTTTCTCTCTATGCTTAAAAGCGTTAGTATAGTTTTGTATCCGCTTACATTTTAACATGTTTTAGATTTTATTTCACTTATCGACACTATTTTACACAAAAAGAAGCTACACTTTTAAATGTATAGCTTCTTATTATTCTTAATTCATTGATACGTGAACGTGGTCATAGTGGTTTTCGGTCACACTACCACGATCCGGCATTGGATTCCACGTGTAGGCTGGTCCATATTTACTATCATATGGAGCGTAGAAACGTTGCTTCCAGATGATGTAGTTGATACCACGGCTAGCCATATTTTGAACCGCGTATTCCGCGATTTGATCACCAAGTGCTGAACTCACTGGGACCATAAAGTCGATGGCCAATCCTTTACCATGGTCTCCACTGTCACCAGGACGGTAGCCGCTAAAGGATGTAATTCCAAACAAATTGGCAATTTCTTCTTTGAAGGCTGCAGTTTGTGGTTGAAGACCAGCATTCTCAGACTTAGCTACAGCAAGTCCTGCATAGTCAGGAGCCGCTGGAGCTGAATAAGTTCTTGAAGGAGCTTGGCTTTGCTCTGCTTGATAAGTCAAAGTTGTAGTATCAGAATTTGTTGTTTCTTCTGCTGCACTTGTTCCTGTTGTATCAGCAGGCGTTTCAGTTGCTGGAGCAGCTGCTACTGGTGCTTCTGCTGGAGTTGTTGCTGCCGTTTCTTCGGTAGCTGGATTCGCAGTTTGAGGAGCTTCTTCTTCAACTAGGCGAGTTGTTTCTGCTACTGGTGCTTCCGCTGGAGTCGTTTCAGCTGTTTCTTCAGCTACAGGTGTTTCTGTAGATGGTGTCTCCTCAGCAACTGTCGCTGTCTCAGAAACTTCTGAACTTGGCGCTACTTCTGTTGGTTTTTCAGTCTCTGTTACAGTTGGAGCTTCCTCAATCGGTTGAGAAAGGTCTTCTACTTGAACTGTTTTTTCATCGACTGTCACTTGATTTTTCGTCAAATCAGCTGTCGCAGTTGTCACTTCTTCACTAGCATCTGCTTGAGGAGTTTGGATTTCAACTTCCGTTACCTCTTCTGCCTCATTGACAGTTGTAGTGAGGACAGTATCTGGGAAAATCAAGTCCATATTGGTGATTTGTTCAAATTTGCAAGAACTGTGACATCTACACCCAAGGCTTCTGCAATGGTGCTCAAGGTATCACCATACTGTACTGTATAGCTTGTTTTGTTGTTCGTTTTAGTCAAATCGTTTTGGATTTGCTCAACACTACGTGCAGTTCAAAGGACTTCTTCTGCTTGGGTTGCCAATACTGGGGCAAATGACAAGGCTACTGTTGAGGCAAAAATCATTCTTTTCTTCATTCGTTCATATTCCTTTCAAATGAGTACCCGTCTATCATAACACAAAAAAAGCAGAAAAAAAGCCCTCTCGGGCCTATTTAATAGAACTGTCTATTCCTTGTAACAAACTCGATTACTTGAAATAGTTTGTTAGGTCTCTGTCACACAACTGACACAATCTTATCGTTACTTACTCTCAAAAATATGAAGAATATCTGCCAGTGCTTGAATCATGTGGTTGCCTTCAAAAGAAGATTCTAAAAAGTTGATGCTTTGAATACCGCTATTCTGGGCAAATTCCACATCCAAAGTCCGGTCCCCTATATAATAGGTCTTCTCAGGATTCAGCTGATACTTGTCTAGCAGATAGTTAGTCGCTTCTGGACTGGGCTTGCGTGCAAAACCACTCTGACTGGTTAGAATCTCTGTGAAATAAGACTCCAACCCCAAGTCTCTTAGGATAGTAAAAGCATTGTCCCCCTTATGAGTATAGACAAACTGCTGAATCCCTGCTTGGTCTGCCCAAGCTAGCACTTCACGCGCACCTGGCATCAAAACTACCTGAGCATTCTTCTCAGACAGACTCTGGGCACGCACCTGATTGAGCACTTCCGCATCCAACTTTCGCTCTTCTGCCACCTGCTCCAGCAAATCCTGCACAGAATACTTGAGGATAAAGTCTCTCACTTTCTCCTTATCATAAGGAATAGCAAACTGACCAAAAGTCTCCTCAATCCCTGATAAAATCGCTTCGTAAGAGTCCAATAAAGTCCCGTCTAAATCCCAAATAAAGGCTATTTTTTGCATCTCCTATCCTTTCAACATCATATAACGTTGGTAACGGTAACGAAGAAATAACCAGCGAAAACCATTATCCAAGAGAGTCCCTGCCCAAATACCAGGCAAGCCCCAACCAAGAACAATACCCATCAGATAGGCTGTCCCTATGCGGATACACCACATCCCAATACTTGTCGCATAAAAGGGAAGGCGAGCATTCCCCAATCCCTGCCAAACTGCCGTATAAATAACTGTCCCTGTCGCCATAGGAGTTCCTAGTAGAGAGAAAAGTGTCACTAGAACACTAGCCTCAACAGCTAGAGAATCCGTCGTATAGAGATGAGTTAGTGGTATCCCTAAGGCATAGATACTGAAAGTTAAGGGCAACATGAGAAGTAGAGAAAGCCAAAAGGTTTGCTTGCTTACCTTGTCTACTCTTTTCCAGTTATTCTCTCCAACTGCTCGAGCCACCTGCATGACCGTTGCCGTAGCGACGCCAAAGGCAGGCATGTAGTTAAACTGGGTCAAGACTTCTCCGACTGCATTTCCAGCTACTGCCTCCGTCCCAAAAGAAACAACTAAGGCAATGATGACGACATCTCCAGCTCTCATCATGAGACGTTCTCCTGCTGCCGGTATAGCCAAAGTCAACAAATTCTTATCTAAACCAAAAGTCGGTTTCTCAAAAGGTAGCTTTAATTGCGACCACAAAATCACAAGACCAACTAAACGAGACAGAATAGTCCCCCAAGCAACACCCGCTATCCCCATATCAAGAACAAAAATAGCTAGACTGGAAAAAAGAATATTCAAGGCATTGGATAAAAGACTAACATAGAGAGGTAGACGTGGATTATGCGTTGAACGAATCAAGGCACCCAAACTGGTCATCAAGCCCAAGAGAACAATCGATCCGCCTACTAAAGATAGGTAGAGTCCACCACTTTCGGCCACAGCCTGCTCAGTTCCCAAAAGTCCTATCATCTCTTGCCCAGCAAAGATGGATAAAGCGCCTAAAAGCCCACTCAGCAATAGGGTTATCTTGAGAGCCTCTGTCACGTGATAAGCCAGCTTCGACTGATCTTTCTGCCCCATACTTTTTGAAATAACACTGGAAATAGCAGCTCCCAGAGCGATGAAAATCGCCTGATAAATCGTGATAATATTGCCAGCCACTGAAACACCTGAAATAGCGATTAAGCCCAAGTGAGCGACCAAGTAACTGTCCACCATTCCCATGAGCATTTGCAAAAAGTTTTCACCCATAGCTGGCAATGCAATATTAAGAATGTCTTTATTTTTCTTAAACAATCCTTCCTCCTGATGAAAAGAAACTCAGTTGGTTTCCCAACCGAGTTTACTCTCTCTGTCTTAAAGTCCTAGATAAGCCTCCACCGCTGCTTGCATATCAGCAGCCGCTACAGTTGTCTTGTGACGAACAGGAGCTGTTTCAAGGCCATCAACCGCTGGTGGCACTGCCACTCCTGAAATGTCATGTAATTGAGCCAAGGCTTCAAAGTCTGTCAAGCCTACTTTTCCTGTTACAGCTTCTACTGCAACCACTGGGAACTTGTATGGACTAGCGGTTGAAGCAATCACTGTCTTAGTCGCATCGCCAGTAGCCACTTGGTATTTTCTATAAACAGCTGAGGCAACCGCCGTATGTGGGTCCTCGATATAGGCGTCTGTTTGATAAACTCGTTTAATTTCTGCCGCAGTTTCTTCCTCAGTCGCATATTCAGCTGCAAAGAGTTCCAGAATCGCTGCATCAAAGTCTGTCAATTCATATTGTCCTTGTGTACTCAAGGCATTCATGAGTTCAGCTGTCTTAACCGCATCATTCCCCAAAAGATGGAAAATCAAGCGCTCCAAGTTTGAAGATACCAAGATATCCATAGATGGGCTAGTCGTTACCTTAAACTCACGTTTCTTATCGTAAACACGTGTTTTAAAGAAGTCAGTTAAAACATTATTGTCATTTGAAGCACAGATCAATTTGCCAACTGGCAGACCAAGTTGTTTGGCATAAAAGGCAGCCAATATATTTCCAAAATTTCCTGTTGGTACTGTGAAGTTGACCTTTTCACCAGCCACAATCTCACCAGTCTTGACCAACTGAGCGTAGGCATAGACATAATAAACAACCTGTGGTACCAAACGACCAATATTCATAGAGTTAGCTGATGAAAATTGCAGTTTATTAGCAGCCAACTTTTCACGAAGAGTTACATCGTTAAACATATGTTTGACGTTAGTTTGCGCATCGTCAAAGTTACCATCAATAGCGATAACATGAGTATTGTCGCCAGTCTGAGTAGTCATTTGCAACTCTTGTACCTTGCTGACACCATCCTTTGGATAAAAGACGATAATTTCAGTTCCAGGCACATCCGCAAACCCTGCCATAGCAGCTTTTCCAGTATCACCAGATGTCGCTGTCAAAATGACAATCTTGTTCTCTAAACCATGCTTTTTAGCGGCTGTCGTCATAAAGTATGGCAAGATAGACAAGGCCATATCCTTAAAGGCAATCGTTGAACCATGGAACAATTCCAAGTTGTATTGCCCATCCAGTTTCACCAATGGCGCAATAGCTGGAGTATCAAACTTGCTATCGTAGGCATTGTTGATACAGTAGTCCAACTCCTCTGCAGTAAAGTCATCTAAAAATGCTGACAAAACTAACTTAGCAACTTCCTGGTAAGAAGCATCTTTCAATTTTTCAAAGTCCAAATCTACCTTTGGATAAGTAAGCGGTGTAAACAAACCACCATCCAACGCCAAACCTTGCAAAATAGCTTGGCTGGCAGTTACTGTATTATTCGCATCCCGCGTTGATTGATAAACTAATGTCATAATCTCTATCCTTTATCTATAGTCCATTCCATTATATCATGATTTTTCAGAAAATTCTCCCTTTATAAGAGAAATTATAGGCTCAATTCTTCTTTCAAAGGCTGTAAATAGGTCATTTCATGCTGGCCTCTCTTCTCCAGTCCTTCCTCAGCAAGAAGGAGTAAGCCTTTTGAAAACTCAACAATTGCAGATTCTTCCTCATCTGTGAGTTTTTTCTTAGAAAATTGCCGTCTCAATGACTTGTAATCACGACCAAATGTGATAAAAAATGGAGCAGCTCGCAAGTAAGCTTCTAACTTATCTAAATTAACTAATAATCCCAAGTGAAAGGCAGCAGAAGCAAAAGTCCTATCAAGCGGCTGAGTACACACACTACGAAACTCAATAGTCCCTCTAGTTGTTAAGTCTTGGTACTGGTAACTACGGTGTGTCTGAAAGTCCTTCTCCTGAGGATAAAGAAGGATCTCTTTCCCATCAAGGGCGAAAGCACGAATTTCCGAGGTTCCTAAGTAATCTTTTGCTCGAATTGGATAAAAATAATAGGTTTCACCATCCCGTTCCGCAGTAAAAATCGCAGAGTGATCCAGATAATCAAAAAAATCATTCTCATCTTTGAAGAGTCTGGCATTAACACCTACATTTTCAGGATAAATCCCATGCATAGACTCTTCCCAAAAAATATCCCTAGAAATCTTGGTATTCCAATCTTCCCCTGAAAACTCTGAATTGGCAAACAAATAAGCTTTGGCTGCTTCAATCTGAGTAAAAGCGTTAATGACCCGCAGAAAGTTAGACTTTGAAACATCCAGTTGAACTTGGCTCCCACAGATAAAAGCACCATATTGCAGGTAATCGTGCAAATCCGTTCTTGGAACGGTTCTGCTCAACTTCAAATAGTTCATCAACATCTGATAGCGTGCAGAAGCAACTGGTTGATTCTCATTCTTCTCCCAGTAGGGATGGATTCCAGAACCAACTATGGCATGATTTGTTTCACCCAACTTTTTCTGAATCAGATCCATGTAATCTCTAAAACGCTCCTCAACCTCTTGAATGGATTTAGCCCTACCAAAAGCAAACTCAATGGTCGTATAAGCAACTTCAAATAAGATAGTATCCTGACTGACTGGGTCAAGCAACTGAATTGGATTCCCAAAATCATCTACTTTTTCGATAGTAAATCCCAGTACTGATGGTAAATACCGAAAGAGATTCTTAACAACTTCACCATCTGTAGCTTTACCCTCTAAATTTACAATAGGATATTCTAACTCAATCCCAATAAATAAATCTGAGTTCTCTTTTATATTCTTTAAGTAACGTTTCTTTAGTAATTCAACAGACCGAGACATTAATCACCAAACTCTTTCATAATCAAAATAAATTGTGAATAAGTAATATTATACCAAAATTCCTTTCAAAAACAATTAGAATGACACTCAAAAATAATTATTGAGCCTTTATGACACTTTAAAAAAGATAGAATTTAGTAGGAAATCATAACCCCCCGTCTATGTGCTGATCCTTAAACGTTAGACCGAAAAAATCTAACTTTTGGGTGTTTTATTATAAAATTGAGTTATGAAGATAAAGTTCAAATCTATGAACTAAGAAAACAAGGAATCAGCTTAAAGCGTCTTTCAGAAAAATATGGGATTAATCTTTCAAATCTTAGATACTTAATCCAGTTGATTGACCGTTACGGAATAGAAAGTATCAAGAAAGGGAAAAACCGTTACTATTTCGCTGAATTAAAGCAAGAAATGATTGATAAAGTTCTGCTGGAAGGTTGTTCACAAAGAAATGTTTCTCTCGATTTTGCACTTCCAAGTAGTGGAATGCTTCCAAATTAGCTGACACAATACTAACACGATTCTTATCGTCGATTCCTAAAGAGTAAAGGAATTCAAGCATCCATGTCACGCAAGGGCAACAGCCCAAACAACGGTATGATGGAGTCCTTCTTCGGTATTTTGAAATCAGAGATGTTTTATGGATATGTGAGGATGTTTCAGTCGCTTGAAGATTTGGAGAAAACCATTGTAAACTACATCGATTACTACAACAACAAACGAATCAAAGCCAAATTAAAAGGACTTAGCCCTGTGCAATACAGAACTAAATCCTTTACTTAATTAATTGTCTAACTTTTGGGGTCAGTACAATAGCGGGTGGTTTAGTTGTCTCGAACCTTACAGAGCGAGACGGACTAATAGTCACACAATAAAAAAACAAGGTCTTAAAACCTTGTCTTCATTACTATACCGGCGGCCGGGGTCGAACCGGCACGTCCTTGCGGACACTGGATTTTGAGTTCAATTCCTACATTTTTTGAAACTTAAAACCTTAATTTAATAGTGTTTTAAGACTTTTAAATTTTATAAAATAGACTCTTTTTTCAAGTTTCAGTGACTTTTAGGTAACTGAAGACAAATCGTAGTTTGATGTTCGCTACTACTAAAAATGACTTATAAAAAGTCAATTTAATGGTATAATAACATTAAGTACATATGTTATTGGAGTTAAAATGAATATCCGATAACAAAAAAATTGACTAGCATTTCTTTAAGAAACACTTAAGTATTTTAAGAATCTCATAAAACCATACAAATTCAAGAAGGATATTACAGATATGCAAAAGCAAAGATTTCATACTCCAAACAATGTAATAGAGCCATATCAATACGATATAGCTCTGAACTACATTGAAGCGTATCAACCATCGACTGAAATTAATAATTTAATAGAAACCTATTTAATTCTGAAATTAATTAAAAAAGAAAATGAATTTTCTAAATTCAAAAATCTAATTTCAAAATTTCATAATGATTTATCCACGAATTTCCCAATTAATATTTTTGAAATAGACTACGATAGTATTTACATTTTTTATAAAGATATCTTCTGGGAGTTAGTATTATCCTTAGGAAAAATTAATAAAGATGATGCTTCCAAGTTTGAATCTTATATTAAAAAATATAATATCCAGACAATGACACTTAAAAATGTTAAAAAATTGATTGACCTATTTCCACAAGTTATCAAAGAAAATTTTCTCTCTCAGTCTAGAAATATAGAATTTTTCTTAACTCATCAATCAGGAAAATTTACAGATTCTAATGGTCTATACAATAAATTAGGTATCACAAATGAAGAGATAAATAATCTAGCAAGAAGATATTGTAAGACAAATGATATCAATACAAATTATCTACAGGCAATAGTTGATTATAAAAAATTGAGTAAATATGATTTTGATGGACCAATTAGACTTTTAGCTAAAAGAACTATTAAAGAATTCTGGGAAAAGAATTCTGAGTCCTGTGAAACATGGCAACTCACTCAATCAGTTCGTATTGTTCCCTTAGACCCCGATAAGTTATCTTATCGAGAAAATGATGAAATCATTCTTAACCAATTGGTACTAGATGAATATCATGACTTCCCAACGTTATTAAATAACTATATTTATTTTATTGAATTCTTTAACTATGAAACAGGATTACCCTGTATAGTTGCGAATGATGAAAACTTTAGTTTCTATCAACTTTTTTCTCCAAAATCAAGTACATATTTTGATAATTTCCGTCCTCAATTAAAACTTTCTCACAGTTTGTTATTTTTTGCATATTTTGATTATTTAAGAAAAAATGAAATTGATGTAGAGGAAATTGTTGAATGGTACTTTGACAATTATTTAAAAAATGAATTAAAGATAGAAGGATTTCACTTTCATGCTTCAAATAAAAAATCCTCGTTCTATGAACGAGGTAAATGTATTATAAGCGAAATGGACAGTATTTTGAAACAATATGATTTATTTTTTAAATATGGAGAAATAGACATAGATTTATTAGAAATTGACTCTAAAGTACCTTCCTATGATTCGTTAATTTCATTCAATGAGAAGAAATTTTTAAAATTGAACAATGAATCTGATAATTCTTTACTGTTTTCTCTTCTTTTTTCTGACCAAAGTGCACTCAACTTCAACCCCTCAAAAAAAGAACACTCAACATTCTTTAAACATATTATAAATGGAGTGAAAATTACAGATTTTAATGACTTTCAAGTGAAACAGATAAAGATTCTAATTGATAAAAAACTTTTAAAACTATCAAATGAAGTAATTGAATTTACAAATTTTCATGAAATTTACGTTTTGTATAAATTATGGAAATCAGGAACATATTGTCTTTACTACAAAGGTGAATTGGTACTAGAAGCTGCAGAAAACCTTTGTAGGAACGGTTATTGCGAGTATTCAAATAAATTATTTTCTGAATATGAGACCAATTATTTATCTTATATTCTAGATGATAAAAAATATGGTAATGGATTGAAGATTCGAAATAAATTCTCTCATGGTGACTTTACCTATAAAAGCGAAGAGGAGCACTTAAAAAAATATTTAGAATTGTTACAGATTGTCATTTTTTATGTAATTAGAATCAATGATGAATTGGAGCATTATACTCTTTTAAAGAATTCTTAGAAGTAAAAATTGATTCTAGTAAACTTTTACGTTGAGAAAAAGAAAAATAACCTTATCAATAAGATAAGGCTATTTTTTGTTACAGTATCCTATAAACTATTTTCAACATACTCATATTTAGCTTGAACTTCTTCAAAAATTTTATTAAGAATATCTACATCGTTCTTTTCAAGCTTATATTTTTCGATTAAAGAATCTTTGAGTTCTTTTGTCTTTTCAACTCCATTCCTAAGTAAGTCAATCAAGATACTCTTCTTTAATGAGTACATTTGCTCAATGGAAAAATTTGACAAATTTGTAAGATTTGAGTCAGCAAAAGAATTTATCGTTCCTTCCGTTCTAAAAAAATCTACTCCCAATAACTTATCAGTTGTGGTATGGTAAAGTTCAGCGAATCTAATTAGCACATTAATCTTAGGTTCTGTTTTCCCACTCTCCCAATCACTATATGTTGTCTGTTTAATACCTAACATATCAGATAGTTCTTTTTGTGTTAGTTTTTTTTGTTTTCTCAACCTTCTTATAGTTGTTCCAAAATCGCTCATATACCCTCTTTAAATTTTTTAACGGATTTTCGGTATTTTTGTTGACATTTATCTGAAATAGATGTATTATAGTTTTACCGAAAAATCGGTAAGAATTCTAGCCATTAACATGGCTAGAAAATAAACGGAGGTAAATGCCTATGATTGTATTAAAAAGTCTTTGATAATCACGACAAAATCAAAGACTAATAAAATTTTTCTATAAGAGTATTATACCATACTTTCCTTAAGAAAGGGGAGGAAATGGACATAAAAGAGCTTGTTTCTATGGTTGACGGATTAAACTCTATCAGTACTGCTAAAAAATGGATAACTTTAATAAAGGAAATCAGTGGTCATGAGTTTAAAAAAGTTCAAGCAAGGAATAGTCGACAGTTTATGAGTTTTTATAACTTCACTGATGATGATGTTGAGGATTTCAGAACAATTGCTTATTTGAAAAATGAGATGTCTTTAAAAGATGCTATAAGGGTAACTTATGGAGATATTCATAAACATAAGGAATATACCCTTACTCAGCAACTTGAAACCCTTAAACAAGATTTTATTACCTTGAATGATAATTTTAAGAATTTGTATTCTAGTAATAAAGAACTTCAAATGAAATTTCAACGATTGGAAAAAGAGAAAGAAGAAATTCTTTCAACACTTGAACTACTTCCATTCGGTGCTTGGGAAAAAGCTCGTAGGAAGTTCGGCAAGTAGGTTTGTTACGGTCAGCGAGTATATTACCGCAGACCGTAACAAATCGTAAGCGCAGACGAACAATAAAGAGCTTTTTCAAGGTTGATGAGGGTGTGTAGTAACACCACCCTCTGCAAGTCAGGTGCATCATCGAAAGAATGCAGTATTATCAGGGGTTTTCACGATTTTTGAGGTGGTGAAAATAGGCAAAAAGTTGAGTCAAAATTTATGGCAAAAAACGAGAATTTACGTTCTGTTTTTGACTGGATTCAAATCCAGTTCAATACATTCGACTTTTCACTAGAAGAAATAGTTGAAGATATCTTATTTCTTGATACAGAACTATTTATAATAGATAAAGGCAGTCTTAAATATTATGAATATGACTCTCAGATAAACTATGGTAATATCCGTATCTATTATGGGGATGAAGAAAATTCTTTCATGCTTGTCATGTCAGGACAAGCTTTAGAATTCTATCGAGATATGGTTTTAACTCCAAAGGGTCTTTCTGAACGACACTTTTTGGATAATCTATATTCCAATTATAAGTCATTTTCAGTAAGAAGGATTGATATCGCAATAGACGATTTTAATGAGGTCCCTTACTTCACTCCAAATCAGCTTGCTAAACTTTGTAAGAAAAATCGATTCCTATATGGTAAGAGCAACTTCTACACTACATACGGAGATGAGAAAACAGGGCAGACCTTATATTTAAGAAGGCCTTCTGATGATGAACGACTTAGAATTTATGATAAACGCTTAGAACGAGCTTCAAAGCTCGGTGTCAGCAAGAGATTTATCGAAAATTGGATAAGAACGGAGTTAGAACTACGTAAAGAGAAAGCCCACTTCTTCATTCAAGAATGGCTGAAATCAGAAATAGATATTCTAAACTTCTCAAAAGGATATCTAAAGGATAAAGTGAAGTTCTATACTGATAGTCTCTTTACAAAACCACTAAGGTCTTGGGAAAAATTTTTAGGTTCATCAAAGCCGGTGACTATTACTGTGTCAAAACCAAAAACAGAACTCGAACAAAAGTTAGAATGGTTTGTCTTTAAAGGTTCTGGAGCCATTCTAAGAGCATATAAGATTCTCTATGAAAATGGACTACTATTTGAACTAGAGAAAGAGAACTTTGAAAAGTTAGAAACTTTGGAGTTTCCTCCAGAGTTAGCAAGTCAACTCATAGAAAGGGCAATCGTCTTCAAAAGAGAAGACTTAATACCCACAATTAAAGAAAACATAAAAAGGAGAAATTAAATATGGCTAAAATGTTATCCCAAAACGATTGGGACTTTAATAATATTGGAAGTAAATTTGAATTGGACGAGGTACTTCCAAAATTTGAAACTGAAACAAGAGTCGATGAAAATGGCGAAATTATCAAAAATAGTGATGGAAGTGAAAGACGATTTAATACTCAAAATATTATAGGTTGGAAATATAATATTACTATCAAAGATGGACCATTTAAGAAGAAATCAACACAAGTATCCGTTGACAATCCTGAACCATTAGTTGATAATGATTTTATTCAAGCAATGGATGAAGTCCCAGTTACATTTGAAAATCTTCGAGTTTCAATGATTAGTAAAACGATGTATTATAAGGCTGATGCTATTCACTTAGTAGACAAAAAACAAAAATAACTACTGAATCAAGGGGAGTTGGTCGCTCCCCTTAGTTTATAAAATAAATTAAGGAGAACCAATGATTAAAACAGTAACAAAAGATGATTTAATTGAACTTGGATTTAGTCCTGGTACTGCTAGAAAAATTATACATACTGGGAAAGTGCTATTAGTCAATCGTGGCTTTGCTATCTATAACAATAAACGAATCGGAACAATTCCTGCAACCATAGCTGAAGAACTACTAGGAATAGAATTACAGAAAGAAGCATAGCAAATGGCCGTTCGTAAAAGTAAAAATGGTACATGGATTGCTGATGTTTCTAATGGAACGAACCCTATAACACTACTACAACGACGAATTGTTAGAAAAGGATTCAAAACGAAAAAAGAGGCTTTAGAAGCCGAGCGATACTTAAGAAGTGTTGAACTAAAAGAGAAAAGCTTTAGTACCAAAATAACAATAGATATGCTTTATCAATTGTTAAAAGAAGAGGATGAAATAAACAATAGAAAAAAGAGCTATATTGATACTCAAGAAAACAATTATAATAAACATATCAAAGACTATTTTTCAAAAGTCGATAATATAGATAAACTAACTTATGAAGATATCTATCAATTTAGGGAACATTTACGAGAAAAGAATGCTAAAAATTCTGAGAAAAAATTGAGTCCAAATACTATTAATAAAATCATTGTTCTATTAAAGAAAATACTAGATGTTGGATTAAGAAAAGGGTATTATAACGATAATCCTGTTAGACTACTTAAAAAACTACCAATAGAAAAAAGAAAAATGAATTTTTGGACTGTGAAAGAATTTAAGCATTTCCTTTCTCTATTTGAGAAAGATGAATATAATGTTGAACTACTTTTTACAGTACTATTCTTCACTGGACTAAGACTAGGAGAAGCTCTCGCACTTACTTGGAAAGATATAGAATTTTCTACAAGTACAATACATGTTAGTAAGTCAATGTACGTGAATAAAGGTGAAGAACACATTAGTTCTACAAAGACAAAATCCGGTACTAGAAGAATCATCATTAATAAAAAACTTATAGAGACACTAGAGGAATGGAAAAAAGAACAGAAAGAGAGACTAAAAGAATTTTCAACTGATACCGAAAAACTTCAAATCTTTCAGGATAGTCCAATCACTCTAACAAAAAATTCTATTGAGAAACAATATAAAAAGATTTCAGCTAGAGATAGTTCTTTAAAGAAAATAAGGATTCATGATTTTAGACATTCCCACGCTTCTCTTTTAATAAACCAAGGCGAAGACTACTTAGAAGACTACTTAATTGTAAAAGAAAGACTAGGACACGCTTCTATAACTACAACAATTGATACATACTCCCACTTATATCCAAGTAAACAAAAAGATTTAGCAGATAAGCTAGATAAATTATTATAAAAAGAACAGCCAAAACAAGAGCTGTTCTTTTTCTTATCAAAAATATTAATAACTAAGTTCTACAAAAAAGATTACTTGGTATTCTCACGAACCATTCTTTCAAAGTAATTATCTATACTTTCAGAACTTTTTGTTATTCCTTCCGTTTTATACTTTTCTAAACTTTCTTTAATCGCCTTCTGAGTGACTTCATTGTACTCAGTTATATCTCTCAAACGCACTTTATTATCGAAATTTTCCACTATAACACCCTCCTATTTTTGATAGATAAGAACTCGCTCATGTAAAAAATTCTTCTTTACCAATGCTCCTATATTGGTTCTAGGGTTAAGTAAATCATTAACTAACAGAATATCTACATCACAATTAAAAACACTAGAAAGAATCCCATAAACATCCATATAATGTGATTCATCTTCAATTTCTAATGCAATATCTATATCACTATTTTCATCTTCTTCTCCTCTTGCATAGGAGCCAAATAAGTAGACCTTTGATAAATTATATTGCTTAGCAATAGGATTAATCTTAGCCTTAATTTCATCTATTGTATAAACCACGAGAACCTCTTTATTACCAAGAAAAATACTTCTTACATCTAATAATAAAAATTATTCATTATCGAAAAATTCAAATACATCTTTCTTATTACTAAAATCAAGTTTAACAAGTTTTGACTTTTCTTTCGCTAGAGACTTAATATCTCTTTTTGCTTGTTCGACTTCAAGCTTTGAATAGTTTTCTTGATTGTATAACATGAAATCTCTCCTAGAATAGTATCTATCTATTGTATATTTTAACATAAAACGAATCAAGTTTAATTTAAAATATGTTAAATATTTTCTTCTTAATTTAGCAAAAAAAATTTTTAAGTAATTTTAAGTAACTCTGAAAGAAAAAAATGGAAGAAGAAATAAAAAAACAAGGCTCGAAAACCTTGTCTTTTCTACTATACCGGCGGCCGGGGTCGAACCGGCACGTCCTTGCGGACACTGGATTTTGAGTCCAGCGCGTCTGCCAATTCCGCCACGCCGGCAAATAGTAACTGGGGTAGCTGGATTCGAACCAACGCATGAGGGAGTCAAAGTCCCTTGCCTTACCGCTTGGCTATACCCCAATAATATAAAATAGGCGAGTGATGGGGATCGAACCCACGCATGCCAGAGCCACAATCTGGTGTGTTAACCACTTCACCACACCCGCCATAATTCTATAAACACGGGCAGTAGGAATTGAACCCACACTGAAGGTTTTGGAGACCTTAGTTCTACCTTTAAACTATGCCCGTAACTAAAGGAATGGAAGGGGAGGGATTCGAACCCCCGAACCCGAAGGAGCGGATTTACAGTCCGCCGCGTTTAGCCTCTTCGCTACCCTTCCTAGTCATAAGTATATGGCGCGAGACGGAATCGAACCGCCGACACATGGAGCTTCAATCCATTGCTCTACCAACTGAGCTACCGAGCCAAATTGCGGGAGCAGGATTTGAACCTACGACCTTCGGGTTATGAGCCCGACGAGCTACCGAGCTGCTCCATCCCGCGTTAATAATAAAAAGGAGGATGTGGGATTCGAACCCACGCACGCTTTTACACGCCTGACGGTTTTCAAGACCGTTCCCTTCAGCCAGACTTGGGTAATCCTCCAAAAATAGTCCGTACGGGATTCGAACCCGTGTTACCGCCGTGAAAAGGCGGTGTCTTAACCCCTTGACCAACGGACCATATTCATAAATGGGCACGAGTGGACTCGAACCACCGACCTCACGCTTATCAGGCGTGCGCTCTAACCACCTGAGCTACGCGCCCAAGTTAAAAACTTGGTAATTTGAACAAAGTTCAAAGCGGGTGACGAGAATCGAACTCGCGACAACAGCTTGGAAGGCTGTAGTTTTACCACTAAACTACACCCGCTAAAATGGGAGTTAACGGGATCGAACCGCTGACCCTCTGCTTGTAAGGCAGATGCTCTCCCAGCTGAGCTAAACTCCCTAGAGCTAAGCGACTTCCATATCTCACAGGGGGCAACCCCCAACTACTTCCGGCGTTCTAGGGCTTAACTGCTGTGTTCGGCATGGGTACAGGTGTATCTCCTAGGCTATCGTCACTTAACTCTGAGTAATACCTACTCAAAATTGAATATCTATCAAATAATTAGAAAAACCATACGCTAAGTTTTCTCAGTTACTTTGGATAAGTCCTCGAGCTATTAGTATTAGTCCGCTACATGTGTCACCACACTTCCACTTCTAACCTATCTACCTGATCATCTCTCAGGGCTCTTACTGATATANAATCATGGGAAATCTCATCTTGAGGTGGGTTTCACACTTAGATGCTTTCAGCGTTTATCCCGTCCCTACATAGCTACCCAGCGATGCCTTTGGCAAGACAACTGGTACACCAGCGGTAAGTCCACTCTGGTCCTCTCGTACTAGGAGCAGATCCTCTCAAATTTCCTACGCCCGCGACGGATAGGGACCGAACTGTCTCACGACGTTCTGAACCCAGCTCGCGTGCCGCTTTAATGGGCGAACAGCCCAACCCTTGGGACCGACTACAGCCCCAGGATGCGACGAGCCGACATCGAGGTGCCAAACCTCCCACCTCCC
>NZ_RJNS01000006.1:0-103104 GCF_003943905.1 Streptococcus mitis | reverse complement strand
AGTGTAGCGGTTATCACGTCGCCCTGTCACGGCGAAGATCGCGGGTTCGATTCCCGTCGGGACCGTAAGATAACGGAAGTTATTTTAGACTCGTTAGCTCAGTTGGTAGAGCAATTGACTTTTAATCAATGGGTCACTGGTTCGAGCCCAGTACGGGTCATATTTGCGGGTTTGGCGGAATTGGCAGACGCACCAGATTTAGGATCTGGCGCTTAACGGCGTGGGGGTTCAAGTCCCTTAACCCGCATAATAGAAAGTAGCCGGCTTAGCTCAGTTGGTAGAGCATCTGATTTGTAATCAGAGGGTCGCGTGTTCAAGTCATGTAGCCGGCATTTTTTTATATAGAATAAGAGGTCGATGCGAACGTAGTTCAGTGGTAGAACACCACCTTGCCAAGGTGGGGGTCGCGGGTTCGAATCCCGTCGTTCGCTTAGAGAGGCCGGGGTGGCGGAACTGGCAGACGCACAGGACTTAAAATCCTGCGATTGGTAACGATCGTACCGGTTCGATCCCGGTCCTCGGCATATAATGATGAGCACCCTTAGCTCAACTGGATAGAGTACCTGACTACGAATCAGGCGGTTAGAGGTTCGAATCCTCTAGGGTGCATTTTTTCTATTTAACTCGGGAAGTAGCTCAGCTTGGTAGAGTACTTGGTTTGGGACCAAGGTGTCGCAGGTTCGAATCCTGTCTTCCCGATTCATGGCGGTGTAGCTCAGCTGGCTAGAGCGTCCGGTTCATACCCGGGAGGTCGGGGGTTCGATCCCCTTCGCCGCTATATTGATCTTGTTGGACCTTTAGCTCAGCTGGTTAGAGCTCTCGGCTCATAACCGAGTGGTCGTAGGTTCAAGTCCTACAAGGTCCATTGTAAATAATGGAGGATTACCCAAGTCCGGCTGAAGGGAACGGTCTTGAAAACCGTCAGGCGTGTAAAAGCGTGCGTGGGTTCGAATCCCACATCCTCCTTTTTATATTAACGCGGGATGGAGCAGCTCGGTAGCTCGTCGGGCTCATAACCCGAAGGTCGTAGGTTCAAATCCTGCTCCCGCAATTTGGCTCGGTAGCTCAGTTGGTAGAGCAATGGATTGAAGCTCCATGTGTCGGCGGTTCGATTCCGTCTCGCGCCATATTTTATTTTATTAAGCGGGTGTAGTTTAGTGGTAAAACTACAGCCTTCCAAGCTGTTGTCGCGAGTTCGATTCTCGTCACCCGCTTTGAACTTTGTTCAAATTACCAAGTTTTTAACTTGGGCGCGTAGCTCAGGTGGTTAGAGCGCACGCCTGATAAGCGTGAGGTCGGTGGTTCGAGTCCACTCGTGCCCATTAATAGGAGAATTACTCAAGAGGCTGAAGAGGACGGTTTGCTAAATCGTTAGGTCGGGTAACTGGCGCGGGGGTTCGAATCCCCCATTCTCCGTATACAGAGAGCTATAAAGCGAGTGTAGGAGCTTAAATCAACTTATACCTATTAATTAAATATTTTGGAGAATTACTCAAGAGGCTGAAGAGGACGGTTTGCTAAATCGTTAGGTCGGGTAACTGGCGCGGGGGTTCGAATCCCCCATTCTCCGTGATACAGTTTGAGAACCTTTATCAACTCTAGTGGGTTGAAGAAAAGCTAAGATCGAGAAAGGACGAATTTCGTCCTTTCTTTTTTGATGTTGGGAGCGATGAAAATCCTTTTTTTGAAGTTTTCAAGGTTCCGAAAACCAAAGGCATTTCGTTTGATGAGTTTAATGAGATTATTAGTCGCTTCCAATTTTGCGTTGGAATAAGGTAACTGAAGGACGTTGACAATCTTCTCTTTATCCTTGAGGAAGGTTTTAAAGACAGTCTGAAAGTGAGGGTGGACCAGATTGAGATTATTTTCAATGAGTTCGAAAAAATTCTCTGCCTCCTTGTTCTGAAAGTTAAAAAACAAGAGCTGATAGAGATTATAGTGTTTTTTCAGGTCTGGCGATAAAAGCGTTTATGACTTAGTTTCCGACTCTCCTGTTGGATGAGTTTCCAGTAGCGTTTGATTGCCTTATATTCGTGCGATCTCCTATCAAACTGATTCATGATTTGGTTGCGAAGGCAGCTCATAGCACGGCCGAGATTTTGTACAATGTGAAAGCAATCGAGGATGATTTTAGCAGAAGGAAAGAGTTTCTTAGCGATGTCGTAGTAGGAGCTAAACATGTCCATTGTAATGACTTTCATTCCATTTCGGACCTGTCTAGAATAACGAAGGAAATGATTGCGAATCGTTGCTTGAGTCCGTCCGTCTAAGATAACTAGGATCTTATTTGAATCAAAATCTTGTGCAATGAAGCTCATCTTACCTTTCTTGAAGCTGTATTTATTCCAAGACATGTGAGTTGGAAGATAAATCTGTCTTGAATTTAAACTCTTTCAGTTTACGAATGACGGTGGAAGTGGAGATAGCCAAGCTTTCAGCGATGACCGTCATAGGAACTTTCTCGATTAATTTTTGAGCGATTTGGTGGTTTTTCTTGACTAAGGGAGTCTCTGCGACAGCCATTTTTTTACAGACTTTACAGCGGAAGCGCCGTTTCCTTAGACGAATTAGAATTTTGTATCCCGCACATTCTAGATAAGGGATTTTAGATTTTTTTTGAAAATCATATTTCTTCAGTGATTTCCTTTTGGGGGATCCATATTGATAATATCTACACTCTTGATGTTAGGGTCTTTAATATCAAGTAGGTTTGTGATAAAATGTGCACTTAATTTGACAATTCAAGCCAACAAAATAGGCTCCATAATCTCATAGTGGTTTTACTCACTACAGAATTATAGAGCTCTATTATCTAATGCCGTTTCACTAACTTTCATACTAGAAAAAATCATAAATAGACTAGATTTAGTGGTATACTAGGGTTAGGGACTTTAAGTGGCTGGGGGATAATCGAGATGAAAAATGGAGTAAAATTTCATAGTATTTTTTATAGATTTATACTATTTATCTTTCTAGTATTTCTAACTGTGATTTCAATGATCTTAGATGCAAAAAAAGCGCAAATTCACTTTTTTAATCTATCTTTGACTATCGGACAAGAGGAGTTGAAGGTTGTTACAGTTGCGGTTTTGCTCCTTACTTTTCTTCTATCTTTCTTGTTCAAATGGAAGTGTTTAATCCATAAAACTGGGATTTATCTAAGAAAAATTGATTTATTTGTAGATTGGAATGAGATTAGAGGTCTTAGCCATGTCTGGATAAATGAATATCATCGTGGACCTCATGGTTTCCCGTTCTATAATCGTAAGACGCTGGTTATTTATAGAGAAAATTATCAACCGATTTGCCTTTATAATATTTCAATATTGGCCTTATATGTGGCTAAATGTTATCATCCAAAATTGAAAACTAATATAGTCTCAGCAACGTTAGCAAGTCTCTTCAATATGGCTTTAAATGCATGGTTCTTGTACGAGATGTTTAGTAAAAATTTGGTGAATATAAAAGCTAAAGTCTTTATGTTTTGGCTGCTTTTGTATGCTGTTAAAGTTTTTGCACTTCCATTGGTCATGCTTGGACACGAAAATCACTGCTATGGGGTTTCTTTGGTACATAGCACGGCATATAAAAAGAATGCTTCGAAAGCTATTAACCTGTAAATTGTTGACAGGAAGCCAGCTATTTATATATCTGTTGCTTTCTACATTCAAAAAACACTATATGTTGCTAGTTGCATATAGTGCCGTTGTTAAGTCCAGCGAGTGAGTGAGATTTCACCACTATTGAGCCAGATTTCTGTCTGGTCATCAAGCTGGATAAGGAGTTGTCCTTTGTCGGAGATGTCCTTGGCGACTCCTTTTTTTTCAGTCTGTTCTTGGATAAAACTGACCTCTCTTCCTAGAACAAGAGAGTGTTCTTTATAAAGATAGAGTAGTTCTTCGGGTGCTGTTTGGTAGAAACAACGCCAAATTTCTGAGATTAGTTCGTTTCGTGTGATAGGAGCTGGTGGTGTAAAGAGACTTCCAGCTTTTTCTTTTATCTCTTTGGGAAAATCGCTGATGGCAAAGTTGATTCCAACGCCGATAATGACGTCTGTTACTAGGCCTGTTTCCACGGACGTCATAGCTTCGGTGAGGATACCTGCTATTTTTTTATTTTTAAAGTAGATATCATTTACCCATTTGATACCCACGTCAATCAAGGTGAGGTTTTTAATGGCTTTGTAAATGGCACCTGCTGTAAGTAATGTGTAGGCAGGAAGCTGGTCATAGGTGAGATTTGGCTGAATATGTAATGACATATAAATACCTCCCTGAGCAGGAGAGTAGTATGGACGCTGAAAGCGTCCACGACCTGCTGTTTGACATGTGGAAAGATAGAGACTATTTCCCTGACTTCCCCCTTCAATTCCTTCTTTTGCATCTGTTTGTGTTGATTTTGTTTCAGGTTTGTAGAAAATAGTTAAGTTGGTTTTCTCTTGAATCAAATCAGGTAGGATCAAATCGCCTTGAATAAGTTTGTAACCTTTATTTTTAATACTGTCAATCACGAGCCCTTCTTGTTGGAGGCGTTGAATTGCCTTCCATATGGATGTACGACTTAACGACAGTTCTTCTGCAATTTTTTCTCCGCTAACATAGTCGTTTTCTCTAGCTAATATTTGGTAGACTAGTTGGTGTGATTTCATTGATTTTCCTTTCTAGCTAAGAGGGAGTGAGAGAGTTCTTTTCGAGTTTGACTCGGTGTTTTATGAAAAAACTGCTTGTAGGCTTTTGAGAAATGGAGAGGATCTGAAAAGCCGACGGAGTATGCAATGACTTTAATAGATTCTTCAGTATGTTCCAGAAGTTGTTGTGCACGATGCATCCGAACGTAGAGTAGATACTCTTTTGGAGAGAGTTGGTGAAATTCTTTAAACACACTAGTTAAGTAACTTCTATGAACCGATAGCTCTTTAGCTAAATCTTGAATGGTGAGCGATCGTGGATAGTGACTATCTATCAATCGTTTGCAGTCAAGATAGAGCTGGTGAGTTGATGAAATATTCTCTTTTTTCTGATTTGGAGCAATCGTTCCTAGATGAAACATTAGTTCATGGAGTTGTCCCATGATGTGGAGTTGAGCCAATTCATTAGATTTTGTAATCTGAGCGAAGCGGACAATATCTGAGATGAGTTTTGCAGTTGTCTGTGTATGACAGTTATTTGACTGGATGAGGTAGGATTGGTCAGAAATTTGAGATAGAGCAAAGTAGTCAGGTGCCCTCCCTCCAGTGATCCCCAACCAGTAGTAAGCCCAAGGATCCTGGCTATCTGCTTGATAAAAGGTTAATTCATCTGGTTTTAGTAAAAAGAAATCTCCTGCCTTTAAATCAACAATTTTCCCCTTATAATGGAACTGCCCTTTTCCTTTAGTAATGTAATGTAGTACATAGGTATCTCGAATAGCTGGGCCAAAAGAGTAATTAGGCGTGCATTCTTCATAACCGTAGAAGCTAAGAGAAAGATCAATTGTTCCAGTCTGGTATTCTGAAAAAACGAGCATGGGCCACCTCCTACCTAACATTTTACCATACTTTGTATACATTTCTCTATTTTAGAAAGCGCTTTTATGTGATAAAATTTTATCAAGAAATGGATGAGGTACAATTTATGGGAGTTCGAATAGAGAATAATCTATTTTACGTTGAGAGTAAAGGTTTAAGTTTGATTATTGAAAATAGGGATGGGTTCTTATTATTAAAACATTTAGGAAAGACTATTAAGAACTATAGAGGGGCTAATAGTGTTTACGAACGCGATCATGCTTTTTCTGGTAATCCTATAGCTACTAATCGAACCTTTAGTTTGGATACGCAACGTCAGATTTTTGGACAACATGGTTTGGGTGACTTTAGAAAACCAACTTTACAGATTCAACATGATGCAACTGAAGTAACAGACTTTCGATTTGTAGAAGCAAAGATTTTAAAAGGTCAGAATGGTCCACAGGGCTTACCTTCTCCTCACAGCATGGATGCTACAGAGACGCTTGCCTTGATTTTAAAAGATCCTCAAGCTAAACTTAGTCTGACTTTGTATTATACTGCTTTTGATAATGATGCGACAATTGCTAGTTACAGCAAATTGGAGAATAATAGCAATCAGGAAGTTGTCATTCATAAGGCCTTTTCTTTTATGGCTGATTTTCCTGCTGCAGCTTACGAAATAGTGACTTTACAGGGAGCTTATGCTCGTGAAAAGACTGTCCGACGTCAACAGGTAGAACAAGGAATTTTTTCGATTAGTTCGAACCGTGGAGCTTCTGGGCATGCTCAAACACCAGCTCTTCTATTATGTGATCAAGGAGTTACAGAGGATGCTGGGAATGTGTTTGCTCTACAACTACTGTATAGTGGAAACTTCGAAGCTTTTGTCCAAAAGAATCAACTGAATGAAGTTCGGGTTGCTATTGGCATTAATCCAGAAAATTTTTCTTGGAAGTTAGATCCTGAGGAAAATTTTGAAACACCGGTAGCTTTAGTGACTTATTCAGATAAGGGATTAACTGGTATTAGTCATGAAAGTCAGAATTTTGTACTTAAGTACATTATGCCAAGTAAATTTTCTAAAAAAGAGCGTCCAATTCTAATTAATAACTGGGAAGCTACCTACTTTGACTTTCAGAGAGAAAAATTGTTAGAACTAGCTGATGAAGCTAAGAAAGTTGGTATTGAAGTTTTTGTATTAGATGATGGGTGGTTTGGTAATCGCTTTGATGATAATCGTGCTTTAGGTGATTGGGTTGTGAATGAGGAAAAATTGGGTGGAAGTCTAGAAAGTCTGATTTCAGCGATCCATGAAAGAGGTTTGCAGTTTGGGCTTTGGTTAGAACCGGAGATGATTTCTGTTGATAGCGACTTGTATCGTAAACATCCTGACTGGGCCATTCAGGTTCCAGGTTATGAGCATACCTATTCTAGAAATCAATTAGTACTTAATCTTGCCAATCCCCAGGTAGTAGGATATTTGAAAAATGTCTTAGATGAACTCCTCTCTCATCATAAAATTGACTACATCAAATGGGATATGAACCGTAATATTACTAATCTGGGGAATGGTTCAGTTTATCTGGAAACCCAGATGCAATCTCATCAGTACATGCTGGGGCTTTACGAACTCGTTTCTTATCTGACAGAGAAACACAGTCATATTCTCTTTGAGTCCTGCTCTGGTGGCGGTGGCAGAAATGATCTTGGTATGATGCGTTATTTCCCACAAGTCTGGGCTAGTGATAATACTGATGCCATAGCACGTTTACCTATACAGTATGGATCATCCTATCTCTATCCAACCATTTCTATGGGAGCTCATGTGTCAGCTGTACCGAATCATCAGATGGGACGAATGACACCATTGGAAACTCGTGGTCATGTAGCAATGATGGGAAATCTGGGTTATGAGCTTGATTTGACAAGTTTATCAGATGATGAGAAAGCTGAGATTGCTAATCAGGTGAACTTGTATAAAGAATTGCGACCAGTAGTCCAGTTGGGAAATCAGTATAGGTTAATCAATCCCGATGCTGAATCCAATGAAGCAACTGTGCAATTTAACTATGGAAATCAAACGATTGTAACCTACGTCCGAGTCCTATCAGTTGTGGAAACAATGGAAACCACCTTGAAACTGAAAGACTTAGAAGTGGAAGGGCTTTATGAGCTGGAAGGGACAAACATTGTTTACTCGGGTGCAGAGCTCATGTATGCAGGTTTAACTGTTACCTTATCACCAGGAGATTTTTTGAGTAGACAGTATAAATTCAAGAGACTATAATAAAAGCGTATAAATTTATCAAGGAGGCATTCCAATGAAATGGTATAAGAAAGCAGGTTTTCTTTTAGTAGCTGGGGCAAGTTTACTAGGCCTAGTGGCTTGTAGTCAGAACAATCAATCAGCTGATGGTAAGGTAACGATTGAGTTTTTTAACCAGAAGACCGAGATGGCAGATACCTTGCAAAAGATAGTGGATGATTTTGAAAAGGAACACCCTAATATTGATGTGAAGCTGACTACAGTACCTTCAGCTGGAATTGTGCTAAAGACTCGGATTTTATCAGGAGACGTTCCAGATATTATTAATATCTATCCTCAAAATATGGATTTTCAGGAGTGGGCAAAAGCAGGTTATTTTGCAGATATGACTGGGAAATCTTATCTTGAGAACATCAAGAACGACTATGCCGAAAAGTATGCAATCAATAACAAGGTTTATAGTGTGCCCTTAACAGCCAACCTTTATGGAATCTATTACAATAAAACGAAGTTTAAAGAATTAGGACTTGAGGAACCGAAGACTTTTAAAGAGTTTCAAGAGATTGTTAAAAAGATAAAAGATAGTGGAAATTCTCCATTTGCAGTTGCAGGCAATGAAGGCTGGACATTAAATGGTTACCACCAACTTTCTCTCATTACTATTACAGGTAGTGGAGATGCGGCTAATAACTATCTTCGCTTTTCAAAATCAAATGCTATCTCTGCAGATGATGCTATTTTAAAAGCCGATGCAGAACGACTAGATTTATTGGCAGATAATGCTCAAGATGGTTGGCGTGGTGCTTCTTATAATGATGCGGTGGTAGCATTTTCGAGTGAAACAGCTTTGATGATGCCACAAGGATCATGGGCATTAGCGGCAATTAATCAACAGGATCCAAAATTTGAGGTGGGGATGTTTGCCTTCCCAGGAGAAGAAGTAGGAAAAGAAGTTACTGTTGGTGCAGGGGACATGGCATTATCAACTTCGGCTACTACTAAACATCCGAAAGAAACCGAAGAATTTATCAGCTATATGACTAGTCCAAAAGCTATGCAATCATATTATAATGTAGATGGTTCACCAGTTGCTGTAAAAGGTATACAGGAAAAAGAAGACTCAGCGCTTACAGAGATTTCTAAACTGGCATTTACGGATAAACATTATGTTTGGTTGGGCCAACACTGGAATTCTGAAGAAGATTTTTTTAATCTAAGCGCAGGTTATCTGATGGATAAAAATCTGAAAAATATGGCAAACAATCTCAATGCTTTCTTTAATCCAATGAAGGCAGATTTGGACTAGAATAGGAGTTAAGATGATATGGCTATTCGAAAATTTTTAAATAAATACTGGGGTTGGACTTTTTTGCTCATCCCGCTTGCTTTACAAGCTGTCTTCTTTTACTTTCCGATGGTGCAAGGTGCTTTCTATAGTTTGACTAACTGGACTGGATTGACCTATAATTACAAATTTGTTGGCTTGAATAACTACAAATTGCTTATGATTGATGGGAAATTCTTCACAGCGATTGCTTTTACTTTGATTTTAACTCTGGCATTGATTATTGGAGAGATTACGATTGGGATGGTTGTGGCACGAGCCTTAAATTCTAAGATGAAGGGACAGACCTTCTTTAGAGCTTGGTTCTTTTTCCCGGCTGTTTTATCTGGTTTGACAGTTTCCTTGATTTTTAAACAATTTTTCAACTATGGCCTTCCAACGATTGGAAGAATTTTAGGGCTTGGTTTTTTACAAGAGAGTCTATTAGGAACACCTGTAGGAGCGGTAGTGGCAACTATTTTTGTTCTTCTATGGCAAGGAGTAGCAATGCCAATTATTCTCTTTCTTGCGGGTCTTCAGAGTATTCCAAATGATATTTTAGAGGCGGCATCAATTGATGGTGCAACAAGTAAACAAACTTTTTGGAAGATTGAATTGCCCTATTTGCTGCCGACGATTTCTATGGTTTTTATTCTGGCTCTTAAGTCCGGGTTGACAGCCTTTGACCAGATTTTTGCGTTGACGAGTGGTGGTCCAAATAATGCTACAACGTCTCTTGGACTTTTAGTCTACAACTATGCTTTCAAGAGTAATCAATATGGATATGCGAATGCAATTGCCTTGATTTTATTCTTAATTATTGGAATTGTTTCTCTGATCCAAATTAAACTATCAAAGAAATTTGAAATCTAATAGAGGAGTCCTACACATGAAAAAAGAAGAAAAATTGAATCAGTTTTGGAAATACGTCCTCTTGATAGTCGGTGGTATTCTTATACTTGTTCCTTTGTTGGTAACGGTATTTAGTTCTTTCAAGACAACTAAGGATATCATGAATCATTTCTTTAGTTTGCCCAATCCTTTTACCTTAAGTAATTATGAACGATTAATTTCGGATGGAATTGGAGGCTATTTCTGGAATTCAGCAGTTATTACGGTGTTATCATTGATTGTAGTAGCTTTCTTTATACCAGCTGCAGCTTATTCCATTGCTCGAAATATGTCCAAGAAAAAAGCCTTTGCAATTATGTATTCGCTCTTGATTTTAGGGATATTTGTTCCATTTCAGGTGATTATGATTCCCATCACAGTTATGATGAGTAAACTCGGTCTAGCAAATATGTGGGGGCTAGTAATACTCTACCTAACTTATGCTATTCCACAGACTCTCTTCTTGTATGTTGGTTATATAAAAATCAGTGTACCAGATAGTTTGGACGAAGCTGCGGAAATTGATGGGGCTGATCGTTTTACAATTTATCGTCGAATCATTTTTCCAATGTTGAAGCCCATGCATGCGACAACTTTGATTATCAATGCTCTCTGGTTCTGGAATGACTTTATGTTGCCACTCTTGATTCTGAATAAGGATTCCAAGATGTGGACTTTGCCTCTCTTCCAATACAACTACCAAGGTCAGTACTTCAATGACTATGGCCCAAGTTTTGCATCCTATATTGTAGGAATTGTAACGATAACTATTGTCTACCTCATCTTCCAAAAACATATCATTTCAGGAATGAGTAACGGGGCAGTGAAGTAAGAAAGTGCTTAGGGAATCTATAATTCCATACATAGACGAAAGGTTCAGCTTGTTGGCAATTCTATGTAGAAAACAAGAAAGTAGTACTTAGTTGCTTGCAGTTTAGTACGAGTTCGATGTGAACAAAAATCTAAAAATATCTTTCATTTACGAAGCCAGGTCATATAAGACTTGGCTTTCATCAGAAAAAGGAGAACATCTATGACCATTCAAAATAAAACTATGTTGATTACTTACTCAGATAGTCTTGGAAATAATCTTAAAGACTTATATGAGAATTTGGAAGAACATTTTGGCGATGCTATTGGGGGAGTTCACCTTCTACCATTTTTCCCATCAACAGGTGATCGTGGATTTGCGCCAGTTGACTATGATGAAGTGGATTCAGCTTTTGGTGATTGGGAGGACGTTAAGCGTTTAGGTGAGAAATATTATCTTATGTTTGACTTTATGATTAATCATATTTCTCGTCAATCTAAGTATTATAGGGACTATCAAGAAAAACATGAAGCCAGTGAATTTAAAGATCTCTTTTTAAACTGGGATAAGTTTTGGCCAGAGAACCGTCCGACACAGTCTGACGTAGATTTAATCTACAAGCGTAAGGATCGTGCACCAAAGCAAGAGATTGTATTTGCAGATGGTTCAGTAGAACATTTGTGGAATACCTTTGGTGAGGAGCAGATTGATCTTGATGTGACCAAAGAAGTAACGATGAGATTCATCCGTAAGACCATTCAACATCTAGCAAGTAACGGGTGTGATTTGATTCGTCTAGATGCCTTTGCTTATGCAGTGAAGAAATTGGATACCAATGATTTCTTTGTGGAACCAGATATTTGGAATTTATTGGACAAAGTTCGAGATATCGCTGCTGAGTATGGGGCAGAGCTTTTACCTGAGATTCATGAACACTATTCGATTCAGTTTAAAATAGCGGATCATAATTACTATGTTTACGATTTTGCCCTTCCAATGGTGACTCTTTATACTCTTTACAGTTCCAGAACAGAGCGTTTGGCCAAGTGGTTGAAGATGAGCTCGATGAAGCAATTTACGACACTAGATACTCATGATGGGATTGGAGTGGTGGATGTCAAAGATATCCTGACTGATGAGGAAATTGACTATGCTTCAAATGAACTCTATAAGGTTGGAGCGAATGTCAAACGCAAGTACTCTAGTGCAGAGTATAACAATCTAGATATCTACCAAATCAATTCAACCTATTATTCAGCACTTGGAGATGATGATGTCAAGTACTTCCTTGCTCGTTTGATTCAAGTTTTTGCTCCAGGCATTCCTCAGGTTTACTATGTGGGTCTATTAGCAGGAAAAAATGACTTGAAATTTTTAGAAGAAACCAAAGAAGGTCGAAATATTAATCGTCATTACTATAGCAACGAGGAAATAGCAGAAGAAGTTCAACGTCCTGTGGTGAAGTCTCTTCTCAATCTATTTTCTTTCCGTAATCAATCAGAGGCCTTTGACCTAGAAGGGACTATTGAGATAGAAACACCAACAGCTCACAGCATTGTAATCAAACGTCAAAATAAAGACAAGTCCGTAACAGCAGTAGCAGAAATTGATTTGCAAAGTCAGACCTATCAAGTATTGGAAAACGGCAGAAAAATTCAGTTCTAGTGCTATATTAATGAAAGAGTTTTTTTGTGGCGAAAACGTGTTCATTGTTCCCAAATGACAGAAAAAATGGTAGAATATAAAGATAGTTTAGCATTTATCTTCTGGAGAAATCCAGAACAGAAAGGATCCGTTTTGAAATCAATTGGATTACTGGATAAGATAAGAGGGCTTTCGAAAAAAGATTTCTTTTTGTATCTGATGATCATGAGTATCTTTTTACCTTTTTATTTGTTCTTATCACTCTTTGCTTTATATTTGATAGGTTTACTTGTTACTGGGGAGATGAAGGGAATTATCAAAGGATTAGCCAAACATCCTGTACTTCTCTTTTTTATTGCCTACAGTAGTGTCATTTCCATCGTCGCCAAGAACTGGCTTGGTCTAGCAGCATCTTTCCTGATGCTCCTATTTCTTATTTTCTTTAGTTTTTACCAGAAGCGTCTGACGCATGCTTTCTTTCGACTGATACTCCAGACGGTTTTGTTTGGTAGTGTTGTCTCTGCCGCTTTTGCTACTTTGGAGCATTTCCAAATTGTAAAGAAATTTAACTATGCCTTTCTTTCACCAAATATGCAAGTATGGCACCAAAACCGTGCAGAGGTCACCTTCTTTAATCCTAACTACTATGGGATCATTTGTTGCTTCTGTATCATGATTGCCTTTTATCTCTTTACAACGACGAAGCTAAGATGGTTGAAAGTCTTTTGTGTGCTAGCAGGTTTTGTAAATCTTTTTGGTTTAAATTTCACGCAAAATAGAACAGCCTTTCCTGCTATTATCGCTGGAGCCATCATTTATCTCTTTACGACCATTAAAAACTGGAAGGCCTTTTGGCTTAGTATTGGGGTCTTTGCGATTGGCTTGAGTTTCCTTTTTTCTAGTGATTTGGGAGTTCGGATGGGAACTTTAGATTCTTCTATGGAAGAACGCATTTCTATCTGGGATGCTGGGATGGCCTTGTTTAAGCAAAATCCTTTTTGGGGGGAGGGGCCATTGACCTATATGCACTCTTATCCTCGGATAAATGCTCCTTATCATGAACATGCTCACAGCCTTTATATTGATACGATTCTGAGTTACGGAATTGTGGGAACCATTTTATTAGCTTTGTCTTCTGTTGCTCCTGTTCGTTTGATGATGGATATGAGTCAGGAGTCGGGGAAACGTCCAATTATCGGTCTTTATCTATCTTTCCTTACAGTGGTTGCTGTGCATGGAATCTTTGACTTGGCCCTTTTCTGGATTCAGTCAGGTTTCATTTTCTTGTTAGTTATGTGCAGTATTCCATTGGAGCGTCGAACTTTGGTATCAGACATGACGGATTAAGTTTATAAGATTGAAATCTTCTACCTTGAGTAGGAGATTTTTTACTGAGAAAAATTAGTTCTAAGTCGAAATAGTTGACAATTGGAATAATAAGTATTATAATATTTTTTATTCGTATCGATATAGAAATAAATTGGAGGTTTCATGAAATATTGTCATTTGGTAGCCCATCATATTCGTTTGTTGAATGGGCGGATTTTTCAAAAGTTACTGAGACAAGACCCTGACTCTCTTTATCGGAGTGAGCAGGGAAAGATTTTAGCGGTTTTATGGAATAGTAAGACGGGCTGTGCAACTGCGACAGATATTGCGCTTGCGACTGGGCTTGCTAATAATACGTTGACAACCATGATAAAGAAGCTTGAGGAGCAAAACCTGGTCATCATTAGCCCATGTGGAATAGATAAGAGAAAGAAATATGTCAAGTTGACAGAGCAAGGTTTGTCCCAGAAAGAAGTTGGCCGTCGTGTTAGTCAAAAATTGGATGCAATTTTTTATAAAGGATTCACTGAGGAAGAAGTTCGTCAATTTGAAGTTTTTCAAGAAAGAATTTTGGCTAATCTGAAAGAGAAAGTAAATGAGGCATAAATCATGTCAAAACAAGTTGAAAATGCACAAAATCTATACATTCATGCCATTCAAGACGGACGAGTTGCTGAGGCTCAAGCTCAGTCTGTAGGAGATACCTACATTCAACACTCGACAGGTGTGCCAGATGGGAAAGAAGGGTTTGCGGCTTTCTTTGCAAATTTCTTTGAGCGCTATCCCGAGCGTGAGATGAAGATTGTTCGCACCATTGAAGACGGCAATCTGGTCTTTGTCCATGTTCACCAATATCTCAATGGCGGAGAAGCGCAATGGGTGACGACGGATACTTTCCGTGCGGATGAGAATGGTCGTATCGTAGAACATTGGGATGTTATTGACTACTATCGAACACCTGAAAACGGCCAATTAGATCAGATTTTTGGTGATTTTGAAATCACAGTTTTGGATAAGACAGCAGAAAATAAAAAGTTGGTTCGCCGTTTCTTGACAGAAATTTTCCAAAATGGGGAACTGGAGCAGTGGAGTGACTTTGTGGTAGAAGATTTGATTCAGCATAATCATGAGATTGGACAAGGAAGTCAGGCCTATAAAAATTATGTGGCTGAACATGGTGTTACTTTCGACTTTGTTTTCCAGCTTTTGGGACAAGGAAACTATGTGGTTAGCTATGGGCAGACTCAGATTGATGGAGTTGCCTATGCCCAGTATGATATCTTCCGTCTAGAAAATGGGAAAATTGTGGAGCATTGGGATAATAAGGAAGTTATGCCTAAGGTAGAAGACTTGACTAATCGAGGGAAGTTTTAAATTGAGGACAAAGAATGATTGAATATAAAAATGTAGCGCTACGCTATACAGAAAAAGATGTTTTGAGAGATGTTAATTTACGAATCGAGAATGGAGAGTTCATGGTTTTAGTTGGGCCTTCTGGGTCTGGTAAGACGACCATGATTAAGATGATTAACCGTCTTTTGGAACCAACTGATGGAAATATATACATGGATGGTAAGCGCATCAAGGACTATGATGAGCGTGAACTTCGTCTTTCTACTGGTTATGTTTTACAGGCCATTGCTCTTTTTCCCAATCTAACGGTTGCGGAAAATATTGCCCTCATTCCGGAGATGAAGGGGTGGAGTAAGGAAGAAATAGCGACGAAAACAGAAGAGCTTTTGGCTAAGGTTGGTTTACCAGTAGCTGACTATGGGAATCGACTTCCTAGTGAATTATCTGGTGGAGAACAGCAACGGGTTGGTATTGTTCGTGCCATGATTGGTCAGCCTAAGATTCTCCTCATGGATGAGCCTTTTTCAGCCTTGGATGCTATTTCGAGAAAACAGCTACAGGTTCTGACGAAAGAATTGCATAAAGAATTTGGGATGACAACGATTTTTGTGACCCATGATACGGATGAAGCTTTGAAATTAGGTGACCGTATTGCTGTCTTGCAGGATGGAGAGATTCGTCAGGTGGCGAATCCTGAGACGATATTAAAGGCTCCTGCAACAGACTTTGTAGCAGACTTGTTTGGAGGTAGTGTTCATGACTAATTTGATATCAACTTTTCAGGATCGTTTTGGTGATTGGGTAACAGCTCTATCTCAACATTTGCAGTTGTCGCTTTTGACCTTATTACTAGCTGTTTTTATTGCGATTCCCTTGGCTGTTTATCTTCGCTATCATGAGAAGTTGGCGGACTGGGTCTTGCAGATTGCAGGGATTTTCCAGACTATCCCGTCTCTGGCCTTGTTAGGACTCTTTATCCCCTTGATGGGAATTGGAACCTTGCCTGCTTTGACAGCACTAGTGATTTATGCGATTTTCCCGATTTTACAAAATACTATTACTGGACTGAAGGGAATTGATCCAAGTCTACAAGAGGCTGGGATTGCTTTTGGGATGACCAGGTGGGAGCGTCTCAAGAAGTTTGAAATTCCACTTGCCATGCCCGTCATTATGTCTGGAATTCGGACAGCGGCTGTCTTGATTATCGGTACGGCGACCTTGGCAGCCTTGATTGGGGCAGGGGGGCTGGGTTCCTTCATCCTTTTGGGAATTGACCGTAATAATACCAGTCTGATTTTGATTGGCGCCCTTTCTTCTGCAGTGCTTGCCATTGCCTTTAACTTCCTACTAAAAGTGATGGAAAAAGCAAAATTGAGAACGATTTTCTCTGGTTTTGCCTTGGTGACCATATTGCTGGGTCTGTCTTATAGTCCAGCATTACTAGCTCAAAAAGAGAAAGAAAACTTGGTGATTGCTGGGAAATTGGGACCAGAACCCGAAATTTTGGCTAATATGTATAAATTGTTGATTGAAGAAAATACCAGTATGACTGCGACTGTTAAGCCGAATTTTGGGAAAACAAGCTTCCTCTATGAAGCTCTGAAAAAAGGGGATATTGATATCTATCCTGAATTTACTGGTACAGTGACTGAAAGTTTGCTTCAGCCATCACCCAAGGTAGGTCATGAGCCGGATCAGGTTTATCAGGTGGCGCGTGATGGTATTGCCAAACAGGATCATCTAGCCTATCTCAAACCTATGTCTTATCAAAATACCTACGCTGTAGCTGTTCCGAAAAAAATTGCTCAAGAATATGGCTTGAAGACCATTTCGGACTTGAAAAAAGTGGAAGGACAGTTGAAGGCAGGCTTTACTCTCGAATTTAATGACCGTGAAGATGGAAATAAGGGCTTGCAATCAATGTATGGTCTCAATCTCAACGTAGCGACCATGGAGCCTGCTCTTCGCTATCAGGCAATTCAGTCAGGCGATATTCAAATCACGGATGCCTATTCGACAGATGCAGAGTTGGCACGTTATGATTTACAGGTCTTGGAAGATGACAAGCAACTCTTCCCACCTTATCAAGGAGCGCCACTCATGAAAGAAGCTCTTCTCAAGAAACATCCTGAGTTGGAGACAGTTCTCAATAAATTGGCTGGTAAAATTACGGAAAGTCAGATGAGCCAGCTCAACTACCAAGTTGGTGTCGAAGGCAAGTCAGCAGAACAAGTAGCCAAGGAGTTTTTACAAGAACAAGGTTTGTTGAAGAAATAAATGGAGAGGAAAGTCAGGAGGAGCCACTTTCTTCAGTAAACAAAATCCCATCTCGTCTAAAGTTCGAGATGGGATTTTTAGTGTTAGAGTAAGATAAACAAGAGAGCAATCAAAGCTGCTAGTGTGCCCCTTATAATGTGGTGCGATATATGTTGACTTTCTTGCTGTCGCCCATTCCAGTAAGCACCGTAGCAGATGATGCTAGAGCCCACTATCCATAAGATGATCGTTGCTAGTGGAACGAAGAAAAAGATAGCAAGAGCTAGTGAAGTGAGACAACTGCCGACCAAGATGCACGTGTTTCCCAGACTGTAGTTCTTTTCTTTCATGGCTGCGAAAGCTGCCGCGAGATGAAGGAGGGAGAAAATAAGAGCCAATACAATCGTTAGAATTCCTAGGATAATAGAATTTAACATAGTTGATTCCTTTCTTCGTGATAGGATTAAATTTCGAGTGATTTTGTAGAAGTCATCTCAATCACATCTAAGTAAAATTTCACTACTTGGTCTTCAGTATAAGATTTTCCTTTTTTTAGCCACCAGGTCAGTGTTTCGATAAAGTTTGTTACTACAAAATGTTTGAGGTAGGAAGCCGGAATGTTTGGATAGGACTCTTGCAAATCATCCGCCACCATGGGATAGACGTGGTGTTCGAGCTCCTTGTGTAGTTGGCGGAGGAAGTAGTCGTTTTTGGAAAAAAGAAGACTGGTGACATGGTCTTGATTTTTTTGAAAATGCAAAAAAATATGTGCGAGGTAGTCCTCGGTAGTAAAGTGTCCTTCCCTTTCAAAGAGATGATGAAAGAGGTAGCGACAGAGTTCATCTAAAAGCAGTTCCTTGCTTTCATAGTGACAGTAAAAAGTAGAACGCCCAACATCTGCCAAGTCAATGATATCTTGGACAGTAGTAGCATCATAGCCCTTGTCGTTCAAAACTTGTAGAAAAGCTTGATAGATGGCTCTTTTAGTCTTACTGACTCGACGGTCTCTTTTTGGCATATAGACACTTGAGACAAACTGTTCAGAACTGAACATGGCTGACAGTTTGCTTCTATCCTTTCTTTGGATTTTATTAGATAATACAAATGAAAGAAGTATATATATCTATTATACCAAAGGAGGGAGAGAAATGAGTTCTAAAACATCTATCTGGCTAGCTTTTTTCTTGAATCTATCATTTTCTATTGTCGAATTTATTTTTGGGGGTATCTTCAATTCAAGTGCGGTATTAGCGGATGCGGTTCATGATTTGGGCGATGCCCTTGCCATAGGCTTATCAGCTTGCTTGGAAACTATTTCCAATCGTCAGGAAGACAAACGTTATACACTTGGTTATAAACGCTTCAGTCTGCTAGGCGCCATGCTGACTGCCTTGATCCTTTTGACAGGATCTTTCATGGTGCTCTTGGAGAATATTCCTCGTCTCCTATCCCCTCAGCCTGTCAACTACCAAGGGATGCTGTGGTTGGGAGTTATTGCGATTCTTATCAATCTCTTGGCTAGTCTAATCGTTCGTAAGAGTCAGACCAAGAACGAAGCTATCCTGACCTTGCATTTTTTAGAAGATATTCTGGGTTGGCTAGCGGTTATTCTGGTTGCTGGTGTTTTGTATGTGACTGACTGGTACTTTCTCGATCCACTCTTGTCTCTTTTGATTTCTAGTTTTATCCTTTGGAAAGCCATTCCTCGTTTTTGGTCAATACTCAAGATTTTCTTAGATGCTGTGCCTGAAGGGATCGAGACCGCCGAGCTAGAGAAAGAGTTAGCAGCGCTAGCTAATGTTAAAAGTGTTAATCAACTCAGTATTTGGTCCATGGATGGTTTGGAAAATGACGCCATTGTCCATGTTTGCCTAGAAGAGATTGAACATATGGAGTATTGTAAAGAATCCATTCGTAATTTACTCAAAGATTATGATTTTCAAAATGTTACCATTGAAGTTGATGCAAACCTAGCAAGTCACCAAACCCATAAGCGAAAAATTGAGGAGTTGGAAGTAGGTCAAAGTCATGGACATTATCATTCATAAGAAGTCGATTTTCTATTTGTTGATTATTTTTGATGAATTGTAAATGTAGCATATTTACTCCATTATGAAATTGTGATAGACTACATATATCACTGAAAGGAGATAGACGATGTTACAGCTACAACACATTTCAAAAGTCTATCATACGGGCAATCAAGAGTTCCACGCGCTAAAGGATATCTCGATTCGCTTCCGTGAGAATGAGTTTGTCTCCATTCTTGGGCAATCGGGTTCTGGGAAAACCACCCTATTAAATATCATCGGGGGACTCGACCAATACACATCTGGTGATTTACTCATCCAAGGAAAATCAACAAAGCAATTTAAAGACCGCGATTGGGATAGCTACAGAAACCACACCATCGGTTTCATCTTTCAGTCTTATAATCTCATCGGGCACCAAACTGCACTCTCTAACGTAGAAATTGCAATGACTCTTTCGGGTGTTTCAAAAGCAGAACGTAAGAAACGTGCTATCGAAGTGCTCGAACGCGTAGGCCTAAAAGACCATTTATATAAGAAACCAAGTCAAATGTCTGGGGGACAAATGCAACGAATCGCGATTGCGCGTGCTCTTGTTAATGATCCAAAAGTCATTTTAGCCGACGAACCGACAGGAGCGCTCGATTCTGAGACTTCTGTTCAAATCATGGATTTATTAAAAGACATTGCCAAGGAACGTTTGGTTATCATGGTGACGCATAACCCAGAGCTGGCGCAGAAGTACTCCACACGTATCGTACAAGTATTAGATGGAAACATCTTGAGCGACTCAAACCCATGCGAACCAACAGAGGAGACAAAGCAAGTCGACATCCAGTTCACGAAGACGAAGATGAGCTTTATAACCGCCCTTGTACTTTCCTTTAATAACCTATTGACAAAGAAAGGTCGTACCTTACTAACAGCTTTTGCGGGTTCCATCGGGATTATCGGGATTGCTCTTATCTTAGCCCTTTCCAATGGTGTGAGTGACTACGTTAAAAAGGTGCAGGAAGATACCCTCGTCTCTCTCCCACTGACGATTAGCGAGCAGAACCAGAGCAACTTGTTGGCGACCTCTCCAGATTTGAGCGAGAAGCCTTACAAGGATAATCATGAGCTCGGTATCAATACGGTTTTAACGAATTTATTGAAAAAACAAATCGGAAAGAACGACCTAGCTTCCTTCAAGACTTACTTGGAGGAACACGCTTCGAAGGTCGAATCTCTCACAAAAGACATTCGTTACCGATACAATTTACAACCGTTTATCTATGCAAGTGATACTTCCAACGGACCCAAAAGTATTCTGCCTTCAACCTTAGCTGATGAAGTAGAAACAGCGAACCAAACGATGAAGGGATACTTACAAAACCTCAACTACTGGAGTGAACTTTCTAGTGATTCTTCAATGCTAGAAAGCAAGTACGACGTGTTGGAAGGACGCTTCCCACAAGATAAGTCCGAGATCGTCCTTATCGTAGATGAAAACAATCAAATTAGCGATTTGTTGCTCTATAGTTTGCGTATCAAAGATCTCAGTGAATTGAACGATACGAAGAAGCTTGACGAACTCTCTTCTCAAACGTATCAATATAGTGATTTTATCGGAAAAACTTTCAAAGCAGTTGTCAATACAAAGCGTTTTGTGAAAGAAAATAACTTATGGCTCAATAAGATTGATAATGCTTCTTATATGAAAACTCAAATCGAGAATGGGCTCCAACTTAAAATTGTGGGTGTCCTTCGCCAAAAAGACGGCACAAGTTCAGGCGTGAATACTCCTTCAGGAGGAATCGCCTACACAAGCGCCCTTATTGATTACACTTCCGAATACATTCAAAATAGTGATATCGTTAAGGAACAGGAAGCAAATCAAAATCTAAATGTATTTACGGGTAAAGACTTTGCCAAAGATCCTAAACCATTCAGTTCGGAGAATTTAACCGAAGAAGAAAAAATTCAGTTGGCTAAAATGACACCTGAAGAACAGGCGCAGTATGTCCAACAATATAACGACAATTCGGCTTCAACTTACGAGGAAAACCTCGCAAAAATGGGCGTCATCAACAAATCCAAACCAGCTGCCATTGAGCTCTACACCTCTTCGTTCCAACAAAAACAAGACTTAAAAGAGTTCATAAACACCTATAACACAGCGAAAAAAGAAGCTGGAGAAGACGATAAAGTACTCGCTTATTCAGATGATATCCAATCTATCATGTCTTCAATTACGACATTGGTTGGCGTAGTGACAACAGTACTCGTTGGCTTTGTGGCCATCTCACTCATTGTATCTTCTATAATGATTTCGATTATCACGTACATTTCAGTTCTCGAACGTACAAAAGAAATCGGAATCCTACGTGCAATGGGGGCTTCGAAGAAAGATATTCGTCGTATCTTCACTGCTGAAACAGCCATTGAAGGATTGATCTCTGGGGTGCTCGGTATCACGATTACCTTTCTTGCGACATTCCCAATCAATGCGATTGTTGCGAAAATGACAAATGTGGGAAATGTAGCGCAATTACCAATAGAAGTAGCTCTAATCCTTATCGGTATTTCGATTGTCCTTACCATGTTAGCCGGTCTAATCCCTTCACGCATCGCTGCTAAGAAAGACCCAGTCGAATCGCTTCGTAGCGAATAACAACTAAACCACAAAAAGGTGGATAAAGGAATATTTCTTTATTCACTTTTTCTATTGGCTGGAAACTATTAAAAACGTAATCGAAAAATCTCTCCTTATAAAACTTAAATCTCAAGAAGAAAAGACTATATTGGACTAAACTAGTACCTTATCGCCGTTAATAATGATTGATACGAGCGAAAGCTTGACAAAAAGTGTATAATGAAAGTAAGAAACCAATAGAAAAGGAGTGGTTCTATGAAGAAAACAGTTTATACAAAAGCTGGTCAGGTTGGTCTTATTGAAGTGGAGCATCCGCAAATCATTGAGGCAGATGATGCCATTATTCGGATCGTTCGGACCTGTGTTTGTGGCTCTGATCTGTGGAGCTATCGCAATCCAGATATTGAAACGGGCCATCAGAATAGCGGGCACGAAGCGATTGGTATCGTTGAGGCAATTGGTGATGCAGTGACGACTGTTAAACCTGGCGATTTTGTTATTGCACCTTTCACCCATGGCTGTGGGGAGTGTGATGCCTGTAGCGCTGGCTATGATGGGACTTGTGACCGCCATATTGGCACCAATTGGTCTAATGGGGTGCAAGCGGAGTACATTCGCTTCGAATATGCCAACTGGGCTCTTGTCAAAATTCCTGGTCAGCCCTCTGATTATACAGAAGGCATGCTCAAATCCCTCTTGACACTGGCTGATGTCATGCCGACCGGCTATCAGGCTGCGCGTGTTGCTAATGTTCAAAAAGGGGATAAGGTTGTCGTTATCGGTGACGGGGCTGTTGGGCAATGTGCTGTTATCGCAGCTAAAATGCGTGGTGCATCACAAATTGTTCTCATGAGTCGTCACGAAGACCGTCAACAAATGGCTTTGGAGTCAGGAGCGACAGCTGTTGTGGCTGAACGTGGCGAAGAAGGAATTGCCAAGGTTCGAGAAATTCTTGGTGGAGGAGCAGATGCCGCTCTTGAGTGTGTCGGTACTGAGGCAGCGGTTGATCAGGCTCTTGGTGTCCTTCACAATGGTGGTCGTTTGGGCTTTGTTGGAGTTCCTCACTATAGCAATCGAGCTCTTGGTTCAACTTTTGCTCAAAATATTACGGTAGCAGGCGGAGCAGCCTCTGTAACGACTTATAACAAACAGTTCTTACTGAAGGCAGTCCTTGATGGCGATATCAACCCAGGCCGTGTCTTTACTTCAAGTTATAAATTAGAAGAGATTGACCAAGCCTATAAAGATATGGATGAACGTAAGACGATTAAGGCTATGATTGTGATGGAATAAAAAAGAAAATCCTAATGGAGATTTGAGAATTTCTATTAGGATTTTTTGCGTTGGTATATTTGTTGAGTTATGGCAGCGTACTCTCTCTCAAAGTCAGTCTGGTGCCCAGCATGGTTAGGCTAGGGATCTTGCGACCATGGAGAACTTCCTTATTAAGAATATCCATACCGACTCGGCCCATCTCCTCAGTATAGACTGTGATACTAGATAGGGGAGGATAGACCTGCTTGGTCAGGCTAGTATCGTTAAAAGAAATGAGACTAACACGGTCTGGCAAGCTAATTCCAGCTTCTTGAAGGGCACGGAGGGCACCGATGGCTAAACTATCGCTGGCTGCGAAAAATGCTGGAGGGAGCTGATCCCCCAACTTGTGAATAGACTCCTTCATCAAGTCATATCCAGACTGGGCAGTAAAACTACCTTGAAAGACCAGTTTATCATTGTAGATACCTTTTGATAGAGAGTAGTTTTTAAAATGTTCTAGACGTTTATCCTGGATGATTTCTTCTTGGTCGGTTGTTTCTTCAAGGCCGGTGAGAATCCCGATACGATCAAGCCCTTGGCTGAGGAAATGGTCTACAACTTGTTTCACAGCAGTGTAAAAGTCAGTGATAATACAGGTATGTCCAAATGAAAGAGTATCGCTGTCTAAAAAGACCAGGGGTTTTTGGTATTCTTCAAAGGCAGAGATCTGAGCACGGCTAAATTTTCCGATGCAGAGAATGCCAATCACTTCCTCGCTCAGTGTAAAAGGATGGTCATTAAAATAGCGCAAGATGTCATAGTCCAACTCTTGGGCTCTTTTTTCAATACCGAGACGAATCTGATAGTAGTAGAGGTCGTCCAACTCCCCTTGTTCGCTGACCCATTGGATAATGGCAATCTTTTGCTTGGGTTTGTGGGATTCGCCTGTCTTGAGGTGCTTGGTGTAGCCCAGCTCTTCAGCGACGGTTAAAATGCGGTGTCGGGTTTCTTCTGTGACAGATAGGCTCTGGTCGCGATTGAGGACACGAGATACGGTCGCGATAGAGACAGAGGCTAGCTGTGCAATGTCTTTTAAGGTAGCCATAAATCCTCCTTCTTTTAGGTTAGTATATCATATTTTTCTGCTTTTTACTGATAGTTTAGTAAAAGTTTAGTAAAAAGGATTGACCTTGGCAAATCCCTTAGATACAATAGAAGAAAACGATTACACGTTAAGGTGACTTAACGGACAGTCAAAGGAGAATTCATATGACACAACATCTTACTGCTGAAGCCCTTCGCAAAGACTTTCTTGCCGTTTTTGGTCAAGAAGCAGACCAAACTTTCTTTTCACCAGGTCGTATCAATCTGATTGGTGAACACACAGACTACAACGGTGGGCACGTTTTTCCAGCTGCTATTTCTTTGGGGACATACGGTGCAGCGCGCAAGCGTGACGACCAAGTCTTGCGTTTCTACTCAGCCAACTTTGAGGATAAGGGTATCATCGAAGTGCCTCTTGCTGACCTCAAATTTGAAAAAGATCACAGCTGGACCAACTATCCAAAAGGGGTTCTTCATTTCTTGCAAGAAGCTGGGCACGTGATTGACAAAGGGTTTGATTTTTATGTTTATGGGAATATCCCAAATGGTGCAGGCTTGTCCTCTTCAGCATCTTTGGAACTCTTGACAGGGGTCGTTGCAGAGCATCTCTTTGATTTAAAACTAGACCGTCTGGATTTGGTAAAAATCGGAAAACAAACAGAAAACAACTTTATCGGAGTCAACTCTGGTATCATGGACCAGTTTGCTATCGGTATGGGTGCTGACCAACGTGCCATTTACCTGGATACCAACACCTTGGAGTACGACTTGGTGCCACTTGATTTGAAGGACAATGTTGTTGTTATCATGAACACCAATAAACGTCGTGAATTGGCGGACTCTAAGTACAATGAACGCCGTGCTGAGTGTGAAAAAGCAGTGGAAGAATTGCAAGTTGCCTTGGATATTCAGACCTTGGGTGAGTTGGACGAGTGGGCCTTTGACCAATACAGCTACCTGATTAAAGACGAAAATCGTTTAAAACGTGCTCGTCATGCTGTGCTTGAAAACCAACGTACTCTTAAAGCTCAAACAGCTCTTCAAGCAGGTGATTTGGAAACATTTGGTCGCTTGATGAATGCATCTCACGTTTCTCTTGAGCATGATTATGAAGTAACTGGATTGGAATTGGATACTCTTGTTCACATAGCTTGGTCACAAGAAGGTGTTCTCGGTGCTCGTATGACAGGGGCAGGTTTTGGTGGCTGTGCCATTGCCTTGGTGCGAAAAGATGCTGTTGAGGCCTTTAAGGAAGCTGTAGGCAAGCACTACGAGGAAGTAGTCGAATATGCTCCAAGCTTCTATATCGCTGAAGTTGCAGGTGGCACTCGCGTTCTAGACTAGGAGAGAAGTATATGGAAGCTGTAATATTTGATTTAGATGGCTTATTAGCTGATACTGAGATCATTTCTCTAAAAGTTTATCAAGAATTGCTTGAGGATTTTGGAATTTCTTTCACAGAAGAAACATATTCTAGAGAATACAGTGGACATAGGGAAGAGGAGAATGTTCAACGATTTTTAGATACCTATGATTTACCTTGGAACTTTGACCAAACCTTGGAAAAAGTTTATGAACTGGAAGCTCGAATATTGGTCAAAGGTGTAAATTTAAAAAAAGGTGCTAAAAATTTGCTTGCTTTTTTGCAAAGAGAAGGTATTCCAATCGCTCTAGCAACTTCAAGTGTTGAATCTAGAGCTAGAATGATTTTGGATAGCAATGGTATACTGTCCTTATTTGACCATCTAGTTTTTGCAAAAGATGTAAAGCGAAGCAAACCTTACCCTGATATATTTTTAAAGGCCTGTAGTGATTTGAATGTTTTACCAGAGAATTGCTTAGTATTAGAGGATAGTGAAGCAGGGATTGAAGCAGCGTATAGAGCTGGGATACCAGTTATTTGTATTCCAGACTTGAAAATGCCAGCACAGTCTTTCTTAAATAAAACAGAACAAGTTTTTCAGGATTTAGATGCTGTCAGAGACTATTTAGAAAGTAAGAAGGAGAATCAATGAGTCAGGGAATTCTAGATGCATTTATCACGGAAGTCATTGCTGAAAGTTCATTTGCGGAAATGGATCGAATCTACCTAAGCAATCGTGTTTTGGCTCGAGTGGGAGATGGTGTTTTGGAAGTTGAGACGAATCTGGAGGATTTGATTGACCTCAAGGACCAGCTGGTCGAGGAGGCGGTTCGATTAGAGACGATTGAGGACAGTCAGACTGCGCGTGAAATCCTCGGTTCTGAACTGATGGACTTGGTAACTCCTTGTCCAAGTCAGGTTAATCGTGACTTTTGGACAACCTATGCTCACTCTCCTGAGCAGGCGATAGGGGATTTTTACCAGCTCAGCCAGAAAAATGACTACATCAAGCTCAAGGCTATTTCTAAGAATATCGCTTATCGCGTTCCATCTGACTATGGAGAACTTGAGATTACCATCAATCTCTCTAAACCTGAAAAGGATCCAAAAGAGATTGCGGCGGCTAAGTTGGTTCAAGCTAGCAATTACCCACAGTGTCAACTCTGTCTAGAGAATGAAGGCTACCATGGTCGGGTTAACCATCCAGCTCGTAGTAACCACCGAATTATCCGTTTTGAAATGACCGGTCAGGAGTGGGGTTTCCAGTATTCGCCCTATGCTTATTTTAATGAGCACTGTATTTTCTTAGACGGCCAGCACAGTCCCATGGCCATTAGTCGTCAGAGTTTTGAGCGCCTGCTGGCGATTGTAGAGCAGTTTCCAGGCTATTTTGCGGGCTCTAATGCCGACCTGCCGATTGTGGGGGGGTCTATTCTAACTCATGACCACTATCAGGGAGGCCGCCACGTGTTTCCTATGGAATTGGCTCCTCTGCAAAAGACTTTCTGTTTTGATGGATTTGAGCAGGTCAAGGCTGGGATTGTCAAGTGGCCTATGTCAGTGCTACGTTTGACTTCGGATTCCAAAGAGGATTTGATCAACTTGGCTGATAAGATTTTGCAGGAATGGCGGCAATATTCAGACCCTGCAGTGCAGATTGTAGCAGAGACAGATGGGATACCGCATCACACCATCACACCCATTGCTCGTAAACGCGATGGACAGTTTGAGTTGGACTTGGTCTTGCGAGACAATCAGACATCGCCAGAGCATCCTGATGGCATCTATCATCCCCACAAGGATGTCCAACATATCAAGAAGGAAAATATCGGCTTGATTGAGGTCATGGGCTTGGCTATCCTGCCACCACGTCTGAAAGCGGAAGTGGAGCAAGTTGCCAGCTACCTCGTGGGAGATGGTGATATAGTTGCCTATTATCATCAGGAATGGGCAGACCAGCTCAGAGCTCAACATCCAGACCTAAAAGATAAAGAAAAAGCCCTTGAAATTGTCAAGGAATCTGTAGGTGCTATCTTTACACGTGTTTTGGAGGACGCGGGGGTTTACAAGCAGACGGAACAAGGACAGGCAGCTTTTATGCGTTTTGTAGAACAGGTCGGAATTTTACCAGACTAGGAGCTTTCTCCTTGCACAGTCCTATAAAAAGTAGTATCATAGTGTCGTTTGAACTATCAGGAGGAAACGATGAAAGATTTTCATTTTGACGCTATATCTGCTTTTGAAAATTACGAAATAGAAAAAATGAGAGACGGTCATGTTGTGGTGACGACAAAAGTAGTGGACTCGTCGCTCAATTACTATGGCAATGCCCATGGAGGCTATCTCTTCACCCTTTGTGACCAGATTAGTGGTCTAGTGGTTATCTCGCTGGGGCTTGATGGAGTGACGCTTCATTCCTCTATCAACTACCTCAAGGCTGGAAAACTCGACGACGTGTTGACCATTAAAGGAGAATGTGTCCACCAAGGTCGCACAACCTGTGTCGTGGATGTGGATATCACCAATCAAGAAGGCAGAAATGTCTGCAAAGCCACCTTTACCATGTTTGTCACAGGCCAGCGGTCAGCAGAAAGACAGGTAGGGATATAAAGTACTGAGAGTTGACCTGCACTCTAAGGGTTAGATATTTTTTGTCGAACTTTTGGAGTGCAGGTTAGTTTTGATTCTCGCAGATGAACCAACCGCTTCACTAGACCCCAAAAACTCTGAGGAATTACTTTCTATCCTAGAATCATTAAAAAATCCGAATCGAACGATTATTATTGCGACCCACAATCCTCTGATTTGGGAGCAAGTGGACCAAGTCATTCGAGTTACCGATTTATCTCATCGATGATAAGAGAACATTAAGTCAGAAGAAAGGGTCACAAATTCACTTTGTGGCTTTTTTATTTCCGTAAAAATGGTAAAATAGTAGGAGTAGAAATGGAGTTTGAGACATGAAAGTAATCGATCAATTTAAAAATAAGAAAGTCCTTGTTTTAGGTTTGGCTAAGTCTGGTGAGTCTGCGGCCCGTTTGTTGGACAAGCTGGGAGCTATTGTGACAGTAAATGACGGCAAGCCTTTTGAGGAAAATCCTGCTGCACAAAGTTTGCTAGAAGAGGGAATCAAGGTTGTCACTGGTGGGCATCCTTTGGAGCTCTTGGATGAAGAGTTTGCTCTGATGGTGAAAAATCCAGGGATTCCTTATAGCAATCCCATGATTGAAAAGGCTTTGGCAAAGGGGATTCCAGTCTTGACTGAGGTGGAGTTGGCTTACTTGATCTCAGAAGCGCCGATTATCGGTATCACTGGTTCAAATGGGAAAACAACCACAACGACGATGATTGGGGAAGTTTTAACTGCTGCCGGTCAACATGGTCTCTTATCAGGGAATATCGGCTATCCTGCAAGTCAAGTGGCTCAAACTGCGACAGTCAAGGACACGCTTGTCATGGAACTTTCTTCTTTCCAACTGATGGGTGTTCAAGAATTCCATCCTGAGATTGCGGTCATTACCAACCTTATGCCCACTCATATCGACTACCATGGTTCTTTTGAGGAATATGTAGCAGCTAAGTGGAATATCCAGAACAAGATGACAGCAGCTGATTTTCTTGTTTTGAACTTTAACCAAGATTTGGCAAAAGAATTGGCTACTAAAACACAAGCCACTGTTGTTCCATTTTCAACACTTGAAAAGGTTGATGGAGCTTATCTGGAAGATGGTCAACTCTACTTCCGTGGGGAAGTGGTCATGGCAGCTAGTGAAATCGGTGTTCCAGGTAGCCACAATGTAGAAAATGCCCTTGCTACTATTGCTGTAGCCAAGCTTCGTGGTGTGGACAATCAAACCATCAAAGAAGTCTTGTCAGCTTTTGGTGGTGTGAAACACCGTCTCCAATTTGTGGATGAAATTCAGGGTGTCAAATTCTATAATGATAGCAAGTCAACTAATATCTTGGCAACTCAAAAAGCCTTGTCAGGATTTGACAATAGTAAGGTTATCTTGATTGCAGGTGGTTTGGACCGTGGAAATGAATTTGACGAGCTGGTGCCAGATATCACTGGCCTCAAGAAGATGGTCATCCTCGGTCAGTCTGCAGAACGTGTCAAACGGGCAGCAGATAAGGCTGGTGTGGCTTATGTAGATGCGATAGATATTGCAGATGCGACCCGCAAGGCCTATGAGCTTGCGACTCAAGGAGACGTGGTTCTCCTCAGTCCTGCCAATGCTAGCTGGGATATGTATGCTAACTTTGAAGTACGTGGCGACCTCTTTATCGACACAGTAGCGGAGTTAAAGGAATAATATGAAAAAAATTGTCTTTACAGGTGGGGGGACGGTTGGACATGTCACTCTCAACCTTTTGTTAATGCCTAAGTTCATCGAAGACGGCTGGGAAGTTCATTATATCGGGGATAAACACGGAATCGAACACCAAGAAATTCTCAAGTCAGGCTTGAATGTGACCTTCCACTCCATTGCGACTGGGAAGTTGCGTCGCTATTTCTCTTGGCAAAATATGCTGGACGTGTTTAAAGTTGGTTGGGGAATTGTCCAATCCCTCTTTATCATGTTACGACTGCGTCCACAGGCTCTTTTTTCTAAGGGAGGATTTGTCTCTGTACCGCCGGTTATAGCAGCGCGAGTGTCAGGAGTGCCTGTCTTTATTCACGAATCGGACCTGTCTATGGGCTTGGCCAATAAAATTGCCTATAAATTTGCGACTAAGATGTATTCAACCTTTGAGCAGGCTGCTGGTCTCGTAAAGGTCGAGCATGTGGGGGCTGTGACCAAGGTCTCAGACCAAAAAATTCCTGAACCAGATGAATTGGTGGATATCCAAACCCACTTTGATCCTAAATTGCCAACTGTATTGTTTGTCGGTGGTTCTGCAGGAGCTCGTGTCTTTAACCAATTGGTGACTGATCATAAGCAAGAACTGACAGAACGCTACAATATTATCAATCTCACTGGAGATTCAAGCCTCAATGAGTTGAGTCAAAATCTCTTTCGTGTTGACTATGTGACGGATCTCTATCAACCCTTGATGGAGATGGCAGATGTGGTGGTAACGCGTGGTGGTGCCAATACGATTTTTGAGCTCTTGGCCATGGCGAAACTCCATCTTATCGTACCATTGGGTCGTGAAGCAAGTCGAGGAGATCAGATTGAAAATGCAGCCTACTTTGTTAAGAAAGGCTACGCAGAAGAACTTCAAGAAAGTGACCTGACCTTGGAAAGCTTGGAGGAGAAACTTTGTCACTTGCTTAGTCACAAGGACCAATACCAAGCTAGCATGAAAGCTTCGACTGAATTGAAATCTCTTGAGGATTTTTACGATCTATTAAGAAAAGACCTAGCATAAGGAAAACCAATGTCAAAGGATAAGAAAAAAGAATCAAACCAGAAGCAAGAATTGTCTGAATGGCAGAAACGAAACCAGGAATACCTTAAGAAGAAGGCTGAGGAAGAAGCTGCCCTAGCTGAAGAGAAGGAAAAGGAAAAACAAGCTCGAAAGGAAGCTAGCTCGAAACTACTAGAAGAAGTCAAAAAATCATCGAGTGAGTCAGACGAGGAAGCTACAAGTCCAAGCAAGGAACCATCCGAAAAAGAAGAAAAATCTCAAAAGGATGATTCTAAAGTCAAAGAAGAAAAAGAGAAGAAAAAAGAAAAAACAGAGAAACCAGCCAAACCTAAAATTGCGCCTGTTCATATTTGGCGAGCTGTGAGTATCTTGGTACCGAGTGTCCTAGTCCTCCTTTTTTCAGTCTATCTGTTGACTCCACTTTCGACCATCAAAAATATCGAGGTTAAGGGAAATAGTAACACGCAGGCGGATGACATCAAACAGGCTTCTGGAATTCAAGATAGTGACTATACTTTAGCTCTATTGTTGGATAAGGAAACATACGCTGAGCGAATCAAGTCCAATCATTGGATAGAATCGGCGAAGATTAACTATCAATTTCCGACTAACTTTACGATTGAGGTTAAGGAGTTTGATATTGTCGGTTATTATGTGTCTGGTGAAGAGTATTATCCAATTCTTTCTAGTGGTAGGGTTGAGTCAACTCCTGTAAATCGCTTAAACTTGCCTGAGACTTATCTGACAGTTACCTTTAATGATGAGCAGCAGGTGAAAGAGCTGATCACAGGATTATCTACTATCAGTGAGGATATCAAGAGTCAAATCCAGAAAATCGAATTAGCTCCGAGCAAGGCAACAGCAGATCTTTTAAAAATTACTATGCTGGACACAGATGAGATTTTGGTTCCCTTGTCAGAATTGAGCAAGAAATTGCCTTATTACAGCAAAATCAAGCCACAATTGACAGAACCGAGTGTAGTCGATATGGAGGCTGGAGCATACAGCTATACCATAGCGGATAAATTGATAGAAGAGGCTGAGGAAAAAGCCAAACAAGAGGCCAAGGAAGCTGAGAAGAAAAAACAGGAAGAAGAAAAGAAAAAACAAGAAGAACAGGGAAGTCAAACGAGCCAGCAATCACAGAGTCGTTAGACTAACTTTTCCTCTTGATTTTGAATGGTATAGAAGTCCAGTTTCGAGTTTTTGCTTGACAAGTCCTACTATAAATAATAGAATAGAAAAAAACCTTTAAAGCAGTCCAGAGAGGCAGCTAAGGTTAGACGGTGAAAGGGTGGAGACTACCCATTTTTCGTGGAACCTTGCTGTTGGCAGGTTCCTTTTTTCGTGGTTTGTTTTTGACCATACTCTCTTGCTCGCAAAGGTAAAAGGAGAAAAGTATGCGTGAACATCGTCCAGTTATTGCTCTTGATTTTCCTAGTTTTGAGGCGGTCAAGGAATTTTTATCTCTTTTCCCAGTAGAAGAAAGTCTTTATCTAAAAGTAGGGATGGAGCTTTATTATGCGGAAGGTCCAGAAGTTGTCCGTTATTTGAAGTCACTGGGGCATAGTGTCTTTTTGGACCTTAAGCTACATGACATTCCAAATACAGTCAAATCTGCTATGAAGGTCTTATCTCAGCTTGGTGTAGACATGACCAATGTTCATGCTGCTGGGGGTGTAGAGATGATGAAGGCTGCGCGTGAAGGTCTTGGAAAAGAAGCAAAATTGATTGCTGTCACTCAATTGACTTCAACTTCTGAAGAACAAATGAGAGACTTTCAAAATATCCAAACCAGTCTTCAAGAATCGGTCATTCACTATGCCAAGAAGACAGCTGAAGCGGGCTTGGACGGTGTCGTTTGCTCAGCTCAGGAAGTCAAGCTTATCAAAGAAGCAACAAGCAAAGATTTTATCTGTTTGACACCGGGAATTCGTCCAGCGGGAGCTGCGGTAGGAGACCAAAAACGTGTCATGACGCCAGCGGACGCCTATCAAATCGGTAGTGACTATATCGTAGTGGGACGTCCTATTACCCAAGCTGAGGATCCTGTTGTAGCTTATCATGCTATCAAGGATGAATGGAACCAAGACAGAAATTAAAGAAATAGATTATAAAAATAAAAGGAGAATACCATGACACTTGCTAAAGATATCGCTAGCCACCTCTTGAAAATCCAAGCCGTTTACCTCAAACCAGAGGAGCCTTTCACTTGGGCATCTGGTATCAAGTCACCGATTTACACTGATAATCGTGTGACATTAGCCTATCCAGAAACTCGTACCCTAATTGAAAATGGCTTTGTGGAAGCTATCAAAGAAACTTTTCCTGAGGTAGAAGTGATTGCAGGAACTGCGACAGCAGGGATTCCACACGGAGCTATCATTGCTGATAAGATGAACTTGCCTTTTGCCTACATCCGTAGCAAACCAAAAGACCACGGAGCTGGTAATCAAATTGAAGGCCGTGTAGCTCAAGGGCAAAAAATGGTAGTGGTTGAAGACCTTATTTCAACAGGTGGTTCTGTTCTTGAAGCAGTAGCGGCCGCTAAACGAGAAGGAGCAGATGTGCTTGGAGTTGTAGCGATTTTCAGTTATCAATTGCCAAAAGCAGATAAGAACTTCTCAGATGCAGGTGTCAAACTTGTGACGCTTTCGAACTACAGTGAACTCATTCACCTAGCCCAAGAAGAAGGATATATCACACCAGAAGGACTCGACCTTCTAAAACGCTTTAAAGAAGACCAAGAAAATTGGCAAAACGCTTAAAACATAGAAAATCAGGTAGTCGCTAGGATTACCTGATTTTGTTTTTAATACTAAAGTTGAGCGATAACTTCCTCAGTTGTCAAAACTTGGTTGGCAATGTAGCCATAGTTTGTCAGGGCAGCTTGGTAGGCTTCTTCACCTGGAGCACCGACAGCATCGTTAACAACAATGACATTGTAGCCTAATTCTATGAGTTCACGCATATGTGAATCCACGCAGAGATTAGCATTCATACCAGCCAAGATGACGGTGTCGATACCATTTTTGCGGAGTTGAAGGTTAAGGTCGTTGCTTTCTGGGCCAAAGATTTTATGTCCGTTGACAACAATAGTATCTTCATCCAAAAATGGTTTAATCTCTTCAATCATATCTGCTCCAGAGCCTTCTGGAATTGCTGAATACTGGCTATCACGCCAAAACATTTCGTTTTCAATCATCATCGTTTCACCAGCAGCTTTAAATTGCCACTTGTGATCGTGTGGATAGAAGTAGTGCGGTGAGATAAAACGCTTGTAGCCACGCTCTTGAGCAAGAGCGAAAAGCTTTGTCAGATTTTCAATAGTATTAACTTTTTCAAGAACGTCTTTAGTTGCTCCGAATCCTTTACCAGTATGTTTTAGGAATTCAACTTGTGGGTCTGTGATAACAAATGCGACATTTTTCTGATTGAACATGAGGTTCCTCCTAATATGATTTGATTAACAGCCAATAGGAATTTAGACTGTTAGTTTGATGATTTTCCAAATGGTAGTTTTAGTTATATACTGACCATTCGGTACAATTATAATAACATCTAAAATTGAATTTGTAAATTAATTTGCTCAGAACAAAAATTTTAATGATAAAACAGTGGCAAAAGGAGGTGGTTTCAATTGTTTGGTTTCAGGCTCTGAATCTGCTATAATAGGAAAAAGAGAGGTGAGCAGATGAGTGTTAAAGAGCGTATTTTACAAAGTGCTGAGAAATTGATTTATCAGAAGGGTTATGTGGCCACCTCCATCAGTGACATCATGGAGGCAGCTGATGTTGGCAAGGGGCAGCTTTATTATTATTTCAAATCTAAGAAGGAAATTGGTTTGACGGTCATTCAAGATATTTTAGCAAATTGGCGAAAAGAGCTTTTTGAAGATATTTTTGAAGCAGACAAGTCTGACAGTGACAAGTTTTCGGATATGATTGACTGGGTTTGTCAATTTCATGAAAGTCAGACGGTCTTTTATGGTTGCCCAATTGGTAATCTGATTGTGGAATTGTCCACAGAAGATGAGAACTTCCGCTTTCCTCTCAATGATTTTATGACCCAGTGGACAGAGAAGTTAGCCAGCCTCTTGCAAGACCTGCATGCTGACTGGTCAGAAGAGCGGGCGCAGTTGCAGGCCCGTCAAGTCATCTCCAGTATTCAAGGAAGCATTGTCATTCTCAAAGTCAGCCAAGACATCCAAGTTTTGGAAAATAATATGACGGATTTGAAAAAGAATTATTGTTAATTTTTAGCCGAAGAATTAAAAGTATGTTAATTTATGGATTGTGGTTAAGAGGTAAGAATGACAACAGATATTAAAACTGAAATTGGTCATAGAGTAAGACAGGAACATGAACGTCACAAATTGACGAGAGAAGAGGTCTGTGGACAGAAGCTGACTTAATAATCAAACAGCTGATGCGTACTGAGCTTGGGCAATCCTTGCCAACAATTACTAAGTTACAATATTTATCTAAGCGATTAGAAGTTCCGATAGATACTTTTCTTGAAAATAAAGAACTAGCTCTTCCTGAGGAAGAGTTGCTGAGTCTAGACTTGATTGAAAGAATATTAGACTTGATAAGGACAGGGACAGGTAGTTTCGCTGAAGATATTTTTGATGATTATTTTAAGCAAGTAACACTAAAGCAAGTTTACACATTCAATGATTTACTATTAATTGATTATTTTGCTATGCAATGTCAAGACTTGATTTATAGAAGAGAGCATTAGATGATTTTCGGATTAAGTTGTTGAAACAGCAATTAGTTAGTGATGAAATGTATAATGTAGAGCTACTATCAGTTCTTTGTGCCATAGCGGGTGTTTATGTTGTTCATAGTGACTATAAGCATATGATATCTCTAGTAAAAAAGATGAATGAAATTTTATCAGTAACAATGTTGCAAGTCTATAAATCTGGAATTTCAGTATTTGAAGCTAAGTGCTATCTTTATTTTGAAAATGATAAAAATAAAGCAAAGGAACTTTATCACTCAGCAACTATACTAGCTGAACAATTTGATGATAAAGTATTAGAAAATGAAAAGATTATTTGAATTTCCATAACTTAAGAAAGTTCATCATTTTTAATTATCTCTGTAAAATGATTGAAAGCATGAAATTTCCAAACAAAATATTTGAAAAATTTTGAAAAAAGAGTTAGAATATTTTTTGTAATATACAAAGTAAACGCTTACTTATCAAGGAGGACATTTTATGTCATACAAAACAAGCAATGCAGAAGGTCATGTAGATTTCATCAATACCTATGATTTGGAGCCAATGGCGCAACAAGTTATTCCTAAAGCAGCATTTGGCTATATCGCTAGTGGGGCGGAGGATACTTTCACTTTGCGTGAGAATATTCGTGCCTTTAACCACAAACTCATCGTTCCTCATACACTTTGCAATGTAGAAAATCCAAGTACAGAGATTGAATTTGCAGGCGAAAAATTGTCTTCACCAATCATTATGGCGCCTGTTGCGGCTCATAAATTGGCAAATGAACAGGGTGAAGTGGCGACTGCGCGTGGTGTGCATGAGTTTGGTTCTCTCTATACAACCAGCTCTTACTCTACTGTCGACCTTCCAGAAATTACGGAAGCCCTTCAAGGGACACCTCATTGGTTCCAGTTTTACTTTAGTAAAGATGATGGTATCAATCGCCACATCATGGACCGTGTGAAGGCTGAAGGTTATAAAGCGATTGTCTTGACGGCTGATGCTACGGTAGGGGGCAATCGTGAGGTCGATAAGCGTAATGGTTTTGTCTTCCCAGTTGGCATGCCGATTGTTGAAGAATACCTGCCAGAAGGTGCTGGTAAATCAATGGACTTTGTTTACAAATCAGCTAAACAGCGCCTATCTCCACGAGATGTAGAATTTATCGCTGAATACTCAGGACTTCCTGTTTATGTCAAGGGGCCACAATGCCGTGAGGACGTTGAACGTTCGCTTGCTGCTGGAGCTTCTGGTATCTGGGTAACCAACCATGGTGGCCGTCAAATCGACGGTGGGCCAGCTGCCTTTGACTCACTTCAAGAAGTAGCAGAAGCAGTTGACAAACGCGTACCAATTGTCTTTGACTCTGGTATTCGTCGTGGCCAACACGTCTTTAAAGCCTTGGCTTCAGGAGCAGACTTGGTAGCTATTGGCCGCCCGGTTATCTATGGCTTGGCTCTCGGCGGTAGTGTTGGTGTGCGTCAAGTCTTTGAACACTTGAATGCAGAATTGAAGACAGTTATGCAGTTATCTGGAACTCAGACTATTGAAGATGTCAAACACTTCAAACTCCGTCACAACCCATACAATCCAACCTTCCCAGTTGACCCTCGTGACTTAAAATTGTATTGATAAAATAGCTTGCCTCCACTTGATGTGGAGGTTTTTCTTCGTCTATAGGAAGAATAAATCACCATTGAAATCTATATAAATATATTTTTCAGTCAAATATCTTGCTAGGGCTTTCATTTTTTGCTATACTGGTGCAGTAATTAAATAATAAAGACATTTGGGGTGCTTTAGGCTGAGATGATACCCATTGAACCTGATACAGTTAAGACTGGCGAAGGGAAATGTGAAACGTTTTTTCGTATGGCGAAATGAACGATCTAATCTTGTAAGCTAAACTCTAATTCTTGATTGTAATTGGAGTTTTTTTGTTTATATAAACTGGATGAAGGTGATACAAAGCATTTAGGTAGCTTTTCTTGAACGCCCTTGATTTTCTTTAAAAAGGTCAAGTAAAACTAGGATTTTCTTGATGTTTTGTTGATTACGAACGAGTAAAGAGAGGAAAAGTAAATATGGAAAGACAAGACTATGCATTTCAGCCAGGTTTGACTGTTGGAGAATTATTAAAAAGCAGTCAGAAGGATTGGCAGGCTGCAATCAATCATCGTTTTGTTAAGGAACTTTTTGCGGGGACAATTGAGAATAAGGTCTTAAAAGACTACCTAATTCAAGATTATCACTTCTTTGATGCCTTCTTATCCATGCTGGGTGCTTGCGTAGCCCACGCAGACCAGCTTGAATCCAAGCTTCGTTTTGCCAAGCAACTAGGCTTTCTTGAAGCAGATGAAGACGGTTATTTCCAAAAAGCTTTCAAAGATTTAAAAGTATCTGAGAATGACTATCTGGAAGTGACCTTGCATCCTGTAACAAAAGCCTTTCAGGAGCTTATGTATTCTGCTGTATCATCATCAGACTATGCCCATCTTTTAGTCATGCTGGTCATTGGAGAAGGTCTCTATTTAGACTGGGGTTCTAAAGATTTGGCTCTACCTGAAGCCTATATTCATTCGGAATGGATTAATCTCCACAGAGGTCCTTTCTTTGCAGAGTGGGTTCAATTTCTGGTTGACGAACTCAATCGTGTCGGAAAAGGTCGAGAAGATTTGACAGAACTTAAGCAACGCTGGAACCAAGCAGTCGCTTTAGAATTAGCCTTTTTTGATATTGGTTATGATGCTTAGGGAAAGTTCAGGATACTGACAAATTTGATGAGGTAAATCATTCAATGTAACTGAAAAATTTCTTAACGAAAGATAGAGATAAATCGAAATCAGTAGATCGTATAAAGTGAAAAGGAAGGATTTCAATATGACAAGTTTAAAATTATTAAAAGAAAAAGCACCATTAGTAATCTGTATCACCAATGATGTTGTAAAAAACTTTACAGCAAATGGATTAGTAGCACTGGGTGCCTCACCAGCTATGAGCGAGTACCCAGCAGACTTAGAAGATCTATTAAAATATGCTGGAGGATTATTGATTAACATTGGGACTTTAACGGATAATAATTGGAAGCTGTACCAAGAGGCACTAAAAATTGCTGAAAAATATAATGTTCCTGCAGTTTTAGATCCTGTAGCCTGTGGAGCAGGAGAATATAGAAAAAAAGTAGCAGATGATCTAATCAATAATTACAAACTGGCAGCGATTAGGGGAAATGCTGGCGAGATTGCCTCTTTAGTAGGAATAAATGTGGCATCTAAAGGAGTAGATAGTGCAGGCATAGATAATATTGATGAAATTGCTCTAGCAGCAAATAAAAAGTTCAATATTCCAATAGTAGTAACAGGTGAAGTGGATGCCATTGCGGTTAATGGAGAAGTTGTAACGATTCATAATGGTAGTGCCATGATGCCAAAAGTTATTGGGACAGGATGCTTATTAGGTGCTGTAGTAGCAAGCTTTATCGGACTTGAAAAAGGTCAAGAATTGAAATCATTAGAAACAGCAATGTTGGTTTACAATATCGCTGGAGAAATGGCAGAAAAACGTCCAAATGGGCATCTTCCTGGAACATTTAAAGTTGAATTTATAAATGCCTTATACGAGATTACAGACGAAGATGTAAAGGAATTCAAAAGAGTGAAGTAAGATGTTTCATAAAGAATTACTAAAACTATATTTTATTTGTGGAACGACTACTTGCCAAGGAAAAGATATATATAGAGTCGTTGAGGAAGCCTTAAAAGGTGGTATAACCTTATTTCAATTCCGTGAAAAAGGTGAGGGAGCCTTAGAAGGTAAAGAAAAAGTCGAATTAGCAATTAAACTACAGGATCTTTGTAAAAAATACAATGTTCCGTTTATTGTTAATGATGATATTGATTTGGCAATGGAAATTGATGCTGATGGTGTACATGTAGGACAGGATGATCTTGGTGTTGATGAAATTAGAAAATTGATGCCAGATAAAATAATTGGTCTTTCTATAAAAAACGAGGAAGAATTTCAACAATCAAAAGTTGAATATGTAGATTATGTTGGTGTTGGTCCTGTATTTGATACCCAGTCAAAAGATGATGCTGGTGGTGCTATAGGTTATGAAGGTCTTAAATTGATGAGAAAACTATTGCCACAAATTCCCTTAGTTGCAATTGGTGGGATACAGACGCAACATATTAAAGATATTATGAAGACCAATGTTGACGGCGTTTCAATCATTTCAGCAATATCGTATGCAAAAAATATAGAAAAAACTGTTCGGGAAATGAGTGAACAATAGGCATCAATTTTTCCTTGGATTCTGAGGGAGTAGGATTTTCTTTTTTCTAAAAAGATATGTCCAGATTCAGTTCAAATAGCTAATCCATCAAATAAGTCATTTATTTTTTGCAAAAGAAAGATCTGCTGTCTTTTTGAGTACAAGGCTGTATTTCCAGTTCAATTCCTTGAACTAGAATAAATCGTCTGTTAAAATAATTATATAATTAAATAATAAAGACATTTGGGGTGCTTTAGGCTGAGATGATACCCATTGAACCTGATACAGTTAGTACTGTCGAAGGGAAATGTGAAAAGGTTTTTTTCGTATGTCGAAAAGAACTGTCTAATCTTGTAAGGTAAACTCTAATTCTCGTTTGTAATTGGAGTTTTTTTGTTTATCAAAAGAGGATAGGCTGGACGTTAAGCCTTTCGGTAGCTCACCTTGAATACCCCACTTTTCTTTAAAAAAGGAGTTTTTTATGTTGAAAAAATGGCAGTTAAAAGAGGTTATTTTACTTGCTTTCTTGTCTATCTTTTTTGGTGGCGTTTTTGTGGGTTCAGGCTATCTGTTTGATATCCTCACCCTGATTTTAGCACCTCTTGGTTTACAGGCCTTTGCCAATGAAATCCTCTTTGGTCTCTGGTGTATGGCTGCACCCATTGCTGCCATCTTTGTTCCAAGAGTGGGAAGCGCAACGATTGGAGAAGGGCTAGCTGCGCTTGCTGAAGTTCTTTATGGTAGCCAATTTGGTCTAGGTGCCCTTTTGTCTGGCTTGGTTCAAGGTTTGGGAAGTGAACTTGGTTTTATCGTAACCAAGAATCGCTATGAAAGTTGGCTCTCTCTAACTGCCAATAGTATTGGGATTACGCTTGTTAGCTTTGTCTATGAATACATTAAGTTAGGTTACTATGCCTTCTCCCTTCCTTTTGTCCTTTCCTTGCTAGTGGTACGTTTTATTTCCGTCTTTTTCTTCTGTACTATCTTGGTTCGTGCCATTGTCAAACTCTATCATCAGTTTGCAACTGGAGGAAAAGCATAGATGGGCCCGGAATTAAGAGGGATTCAATCCCCAATCTTTTCAGAACCGATTGATTTTACTTTTCATGAGCAAACTTTTACCTTGTTAGTTGGGAGCAGTGGTTCAGGAAAATCCAGTCTCTTTCAAATCATTGCCCAGGTCACTTCCTTACCTTATAGTGGTCAAGTCTTGATAGATGGGAGTGAGGTCAGTCAGCTTTCTATCGTCAAACGTGTCCAGACGGTTGGCATTCTCTTTCAAAATCCCAATCATCAATTTACCATGGAGAACTTGTTTGAGGAGCTGATTTTTACCCTGGAGAATATCGGCCATCCCGTTCAGGAAATTGATTCTAAAATAGCAGAGGTTGTCCAGCAATGTCGCTGCAAGGCGATTTTGCACCGTCCAATTCATCACTTATCAGGTGGGGAAAAGCAAAAGGCTGCTTTGGCTGTTCTCTTTGCTATGAATCCTAGGGTCTATCTCTTGGATGAACCCTTTGCTTCCATTGACCGCAAGAGTAGGATAGAGATATTGGAGATTCTAAAAGAGTTGGTCTCTGATGGGAAGACAGTTATCCTGTGCGACCATGATTTAACGGACTATGAAGTCTATATCGACCATATGGTGGAGCTAAGAGACGGTCAACTAAGGGAAGTGTTTCAAATCCCTTGCTCTGAGATGATACAGGTTTCTTCAAAGGAAGTTGCTTCTAGTCCAGAACTATACCATATGGATCGTGTGACTTGTGAGCTGGATCATCGCCCCCTCTTTTCCATTGCGGATTTTACATTCTACCAAGGAATTTCCTGTATCTTGGGTGACAATGGTGTCGGGAAATCAACCCTCTTTCGATCTATTCTTCAATTTCAAAAGTATAAAGGGCTCATTACTTGGAAGGGGAAAATCCTGAAAAAGAAAAAGAGTCTGTATCGTGACTTGACGGGTGTTGTTCAGGAAGCTGAGAAGCAATTTATCCGAGTCAGTCTGAGAGAGGAACTGCAATTAGATAGTCCAGACTCTGAAAGAAATCAGCGAATTCTCCAAGCTTTACGATATTTTAATCTGGAGCAGGCACTTGATAAGAGTCCCTATCAATTAAGTGGTGGCCAGCAAAAGATTCTTCAGCTATTGACCATCTTGATCAGCAAGGCTTCTGTGATCTTGCTAGATGAACCATTTGCTGGTTTGGATGATAGAGCCTGCGACTACTTTTGTCAGTGGATGTTGGAGGAGAGCAATCAAGGGAGAAGTTTTTTGATCATTAGCCATCGTTTAGATCCCTTGATTTCTGTGGTCGATTATTGGATTGAGATGACTAGTGAGGGTCTCAGCCACCTTCAAGAAGTGACCATCAGCAAACCTCTCCCATCTCTGAACAATGATACTCTAGGGGAGGTGAGGTAGTATGATCAAAGTAGCAACCAAGACACCAGTTATCAGCCTCTTCTTTCTAATTTTATCCTTGGAAACATCCTTCATTCCTTCGATTGCTCTTAATCTTTCTGTAGTCGCATTTTGCATACTCTTTTTGCTCTATCACCGTCGATTTAAAATGTTGGCTTGGATGCTTGTGCTCGCCATTTTGCCATCCTTTGCTAACTACTGGGCAGTCCAGTTACATGGGGATGCTTCGCAGGCAGTGATACTTGGAACGAGGGCTTTTGTGACGGTTTGTATCGGTCTTGTCTTTGTTTCCTCTATTTCCCTAAAAGAGCTTCTTTTGTACTTAGCTCAAAAGGGGTTATCACGGTCTTGGGCTTATGCCTTGATTGTGGTATTTAATTCCTTTCCCCTTATTCAGCAGGAGATCAAGTCCCTCAAAGAAGCTTGCTTATTGCGTGGTCAAGAACTGCATGTTTGGTCTCCCCTGATTTACAGTAAGGTTCTGATGACGGTTTTTAGGTGGCGCCATCTTTACCTGAGAGCTTTGTCTGCACATGGATATGATGAGCATGCACAGTTGGAGAATCGCTATCGGACTTTTTATATTTCTAAAAAAACAAAATTAATCTACCTGCTGTTCTTTTTATTGCTTCAAACCAGTTTATTTCTATAAAGGAGTTATTATGGAATTTACAGATATTGCGATGGAATTATCCAAGGAAGCTTGGCAGGCTTCTTTTCATCATCCCTTTATTTTACAATTACAAGAGGGAAATTTAGAACCTTCTATTTTCCGCTATTATTTAATTCAGGATGCTTATTACCTGAAGTCTTTTTCAGAAGCCTATCACCTCTTGGCTGATAAGACTTCAAACGAGGAAATGAAAAGACTCTTGAAACAAAATGCTCAGAGTCTAGTGGAGGGTGAGTTGTTTATCCGCCAACAATTTTTCAAGGAATTGGAAATCAGCGATCAGGAAATGGAGCAACATCCAATCGCTCCAACCTGTTATCATTACATTTCTCATATTTATCGACAGTTTGCAGAGCCAAACTTGGGCATTGCTTTTGCTAGTTTGCTCCCATGTCCTTGGTTATACCATGATTTGGGCAAGGCACTTAATCGCAAACCATCCCCGAATCCTCTTTATCAACAGTGGATTGAGACCTATATCACCGATGAGTTAGAACAGCAGATTAAAGAGGAAGAAGCCCTGGTCAATCAGCTCTATCGCGAAAGCAACGAGACAGACAAACAAAAAATGCTAGAGGCCTTCCACAGAAGTGTCCACATGGAAGCCAAGTTTTGGGAGATGGCTTACCAACATCAAACCTGGACGAGTGATTTACAGTCCTTAGAAAAAGAGAAGCAATAGAAAATGAGAAACCACCAACTTCAAGTTCACAAATTAACCATTTTATCCATGATGATTGCCCTTGACGTAGTTCTTACACCCATCTTTCGAATTGAGGGAATGGCACCGATGTCCAGTGTAGTCAACATTCTTGCAGGAATCTTGATGGGACCTGTTTATGCCTTGGTCATGGCTACAGTGACAGCCTTTATCCGTATGTCAACTCAGGGCATTCCCCCTTTGGCCCTAACAGGAGCTACTTTTGGAGCCCTCCTTGCAGGTCTCTTTTATAAGTATGGTCGGAAATTTCACTATTCTGCCCTAGGAGAAATCTTGGGAACAGGGGTTATCGGTTCTATTGTTTCCTATCCTGTTATGGTTCTCTTTACGGGATCTGCGGCCAAGCTCAGTTGGTTTATCTACACTCCTCGATTTTTCGGAGCAACCTTGATCGGTACAGCCATAGCTTTTCTTGCCTTTCGATTTTTAATCAAGCAGGAATTCTTTAAAAAAGTGCAAGGATATTTTTTCAGTGAAAGGATAGACTGATGCAGAAATTGACAAATCCTTTCCCTCTAGCAACCAGTTCCTTGATTCACTGTATTACCAATGAGATTTCTTGTGAGATGCTGGCAAATGGCATTTTGGCTCTGGGATGCAAACCCGTTATGGCAGATGATCCCCGTGAGGTTCTTGATTTTACTAAGCAAAGTCAAGCCCTCTTCATCAATTTGGGGCATTTGTCAGCTGAGAAGGAGAAAGCAATCCGCATGGCTGCTTCTTATGCAAACCAAGCTTGTCTCCCAATGGTAGTAGATGCGGTTGGCCTAGCAACATCTCCCATTCGTAAGACCTTAGTTAGAGATCCTTTAGAATACAAGCCCACGGTCCTTAAAGGAAACATGTCGGAAATCCGAAGTCTTGTTGGCTTAAAACACCACGGAGTTGGGGTTGATGCTAGTTCTAAAGATCAAGAAACTGAGGATTTGCTTCAAGTCTTGAAAGACTGGTGTCAGCTTTATCCTGGTATGTCATTCTTAGTCACGGGACCCAAGGACCTCATCGTTTCAGAGAATCAAGTTGCTGTATTGGGAAATGGCTGTGACAAATTGGACTGGATAACAGGGACAGGAGACTTGGTTGGAGCCTTGACAGCCGTTTTTCTAAGCCAAGGAAAGACCGCCTTTGAAGCTTCGTGCTTAGCGGTTTCTTATCTCAATATCGCTGCTGAGAGAATTCTTGTTCAAGGAATGGGATTGGAAGATTTTCGTTACCAAGTTCTCAATCAACTCTCTCTCCTAAAAAGAGATGAAAACTGGCTAAAAGCCATCAAAGGAGACTTTTATGAATAGAGAAGCACTTAGACTGTATCTAGTAACCAATCGCTACCAAGATTCCTTGGAAAAATTTCTTGAAAAAGTCGAGACGGCCTGCCGTTCAGGTGTTACCATCATCCAACTACGAGAAAAAAATCTCACCACCAATCAATACTATCAACTGGCAAAACAAGTCAAGGAAATAACAGATGCCTACCAGGTGCCCTTGATCATCGATGATCGGTTGGATGTCTGTCTTGCAGTCGATGCAGCAGGTCTGCATATCGGCGACGATGAACTACCAGTTTCGGTTGCCCGCAAAGTCTTGGGTCCTGAAAAAATCCTCGGTGTCACTGCTAAAACGGTTAAAAGAGCTCTCGAAGCAGAAACATCGGGTGCGGATTACTTGGGAACTGGAGCCATTTTCCCAACTACGACCAAAGAAAATGCACCCATCACCCTGATTTCAACCTTGAAAACAATTTGCCAAACGGTCGCCATTCCAGTAGTTGCTATCGGAGGCCTGACATCAGAGAATATTGACCAACTTATCGGCACGGGTATAGCTGGAGTAGCTGTAGTACGTGATCTGATTCAGGCAGAAGATATTGAAGCAAAAGCGCATGCCTTTTTAACAAAGCTAGATGACATTGTTTCCTAATCAAAAACTCTCTAGTTTCCTTAAACTGGGAACTAGAGAGTTTTTCTTAATCTTTAAAGCTTGTATGGTTGACTGGTCCAGAACCGTGACCGAGTTGAGGGGCGTCTTGAATAGCTTTTGTGATAAAGGCCTTGGCCTTATCAACTGCCTGATAAAGGGTTTTCCCCTTGGCTAGTTCAGCCGTAATCACTGCAGCAAAGGTACATCCAGTACCATGGGTGTGACAGGTTTGAATTCGAGGACTTTCCCAGACAAATTGCTCCTCCTTGGTAAAGAGGAAATCCTTGGCACCGCCTTCGAGATGACCACCTTTGATAACTACAGACTGAGGACCAAATTCTCTTATAATCAGGCGACCGGCACGTTGCATGTCTTCTGGATTATGAATTGAGAAACCAACAATTTCTTCTGCCTCAGGAAGATTGGGGGTGATAATGGTTGCAAGAGGAAGCAGGTTTGTTTTTAGGTAGCTTCTCGCACTAGTATCTATCAGGGTATCACCGCTTGTTGCGACCATAACAGGGTCCAGCACGTAGGGGCAGTCCAGTTTTTTAAGATAGGGTTGGATGATCTCCATGATCTCAGTAGTTGCCAACATACCAGTTTTTACAGCCTGGGGCTTGATATCCGAAAAGACACTCTCCAATTGTGCTTCCAGCATTTGGTTGGAGACGTGTTCAATTAATTGAACGCCTCTGGTATTTTGAGCGACAAGACTTGTCACAACGGCCATTCCATAGACATCTCTCGCTTGGAACGACTTTAAGTCAGCCATAATGCCAGCACCGCCACTAGGGTCAGTTCCTGCAATGGTTAGAGCAACGGGTAAATAAGTCATCTAAAACCTCCCAACCAACTGAAGTTTGCATTCTTAAGAACAAGCTAGTCTGTTTCAGGAAAGCAATAGAAGACAAGTAGTCCTCATTATCATTTCCACTTCCACTTCCATCAGCTAGCATTACCTAGATTGAGTCAAAGGGATCTAACAGTCGTTAATCTCAGCTTTACGCACCCCTAGTGGTTGTTTTCTTTTTTCTACAGTATAGCATATTTTTATAGTTTATATAGTAAAATTTGACTGCAAATCTCTCGTTACATGATTAGAATTCTATTTTTCGAAAAAATAATAAAAATTATAGTTGACAAATGTAGATTTTCGGAGTATACTAATAACTGTAATCGACAAATGTAGATTTAGGAGGTGTGATTATGCAGATTTCAGATGCAGAATGGCAGGTTATGAAGATCATTTGGATGCAGGGGGAGCAGACTAGTACGGATTTGATCAAGGTTTTGGCGGAGCGGTTCGACTGGTCCAAGTCAACCATTCAAACTCTTTTGGCTCGTTTGGTTGAGAAAGAGTGTCTGACAAGGAAAAAAGAAGGCAAGTCCTTTGTCTATTCAGCCCTTTTAACTTTGGACCAAAGTCGGGATTTGCTTATTAAAGATATTAAAGACAAGGTTTGTTCCCGTAGGATTAAGAACTTGTTGGCTGATTTGATTGTGGAATGTGATTTCACTCAGGCTGACTTGGAAGAATTGGAAGAAGTGATTTCTAAGAAGAAATCAAGCGCTGTAACAGAAGTAAGATGTAATTGTATGTAAAGGAGACGTCATGTTAAATAGTATTGTAACCATTATTTGTATTGCCCTTATCGCGTTTATCTTGTTTTGGTTTTTCAAAAAGCCTGAAAAATCTGGACAAAAGGCCCAGCAAAAAAAGGGTTACCAAGAGATCCGAGTGGAAGTCATGGGGGGCTATACGCCTGAGTTGATTATTCTTAAGAAATCAGTGCCAGCCCGTATCGTCTTTGACCGTAAGGACCCTTCACCCTGCCTAGATCAGATTGTTTTCCCAGATTTTGGAGTGCATGCGGACTTGCCTATGGGTGAAGAGTATGTAGTGGAAATCACACCTGAACAGGCTGGAGAGTATGGTTTCTCTTGTGGCATGAATATGATGCACGGCAAGATGATTGTAGAATAGGAGAATGATATGACTGAAATTGTAAAAGCAAGCCTAGAAAATGGCATTCAAAAAATCCGTATCACGGCAGACAAAGGCTATCATCCAGCCCATATCCAGCTTCAAAAAGGGATTCCAGCTGAGATTACCTTTCATCGAGCAACTCCTTCAAACTGTTACAAGGAAATTCTGTTTGAAGAAGAAGGCATTTTGGAACCAATCGGCGTAGATGAGGAGAAAGTCATTCGTTTTACACCTCAAGAATTAGGTCAACATGAATTTTCTTGTGGTATGAAGATGCAAAAAGGAAGCTATACCGTAGTTGAGAAGACTCGAAAATCTCTATCACTTTTACAGCGTTTTTGGATTACTAGTATCTTTACTGTGCCTCTTGTGATTCTCATGATTGGTATGTCGACAGGAGGAATTAGTCACCAAGTCATGCGTTGGGGAACCTTTTTAGCCACAACACCGATTATGCTAGTAGCAGGTGGTCCTTATATCCAAAGTGCTTGGGCTAGTTTTAAAAAGCACAATGCCAACATGGATACCTTGGTTGCTCTGGGAACCCTAGTGGCCTATTTCTATAGCTTAGTTGCCCTCTTCGCTGGTCTCCCCGTTTACTTTGAAAGTGCTGCATTTATCTTCTTCTTCGTTCTTATGGGAGCCGTTTTTGAGGAGAAAATGCGGAAAAATACTTCCCAAGCTGTGGAGAAATTACTGGATTTGCAGGCTAAAACTGCAGAAGTCTTGCGTGAGGATAACTATGTTCAAGTCCCCTTGGAGCAAGTCAAGGTAGGTGACCTGATTCGAGTGCGTCCCGGTGAAAAGATTGCGGTTGATGGTATCGTAGTGGAAGGTGTCTCTAGTATTGATGAGTCTATGGTGACAGGTGAGAGTCTGCCTGTGGACAAGACAGTTGGAGATACCGTCATTGGTTCAACCATCAATAATAGTGGAACACTTGTTTTTAGAGCAGAAAAAGTTGGTTCAGAGACTGTTTTGGCTCAGATTGTGGATTTTGTGAAGAAAGCTCAGACAAGTCGTGCGCCGATTCAGGACTTGACGGATAAAATTTCAGGGATTTTTGTCCCAGCAGTTGTCATTTTAGGGATTGTGACCTTTTGGGTTTGGTTCGTCTTGCTCAGGGATAGTGTAGTTGTGCTTGGAGCGAGCTTTGTGTCTTCGCTTCTCTATGGAGTAGCAGTTCTGATTATTGCCTGCCCTTGTGCATTGGGACTTGCAACACCGACAGCACTGATGGTAGGAACAGGACGCAGCGCTAAAATGGGGGTTCTCCTCAAAAATGGAACTGTCTTACAGGAAATCCAGAAAGTCCAAACTATTGTCTTTGATAAGACAGGGACTTTGACGGAAGGGAAACCTGTGGTGACAGATATCATTGGCGACGAGGCAGAGGTGCTTGGATTGGCGGCCTCCTTGGAAGAAGCTTCTCAACACCCACTGGCTGAGGCTATTGTCAAGAGAGCGAGTGAAGCTGGACTTGAGTTTCAAACTGTTGAAAATTTCCAAGCCTTGCACGGAAAAGGTGTTTCAGGGCAAATCAATGGAAAACAAGTTCTGCTTGGAAATGCTAAAATGCTGGATGGCATGAACATTTCTAGCACTTATCAAGAAAAACTAGAAGAACTAGAAAAAGAAGCTAAGACAGTTGTCTACTTGGCTGTTGACAATGAAATCAAAGGCTTGCTTGCCCTGCAAGATATTCCCAAGGAAAATGCCAAGTTAGCCATCAGTCAGCTGAAAAAACGTGGACTTAAAACAGTCATGCTGACAGGGGATAATGCTGGCGTGGCGCGTGCTATTGCCGATCAGATCGGAATCGAAGAGGTCATTGCAGGTGTCTTGCCAGAAGAAAAAGCCCATGAAATCCATAAACTACAATCAGCTGGAAAAGTAGCCTTTGTTGGTGATGGTATCAATGACGCTCCTGCCCTCAGTGTAGCGGATGTCGGGATTGCTATGGGAGCTGGAACAGATATTGCCATCGAGTCAGCAGATTTGGTGTTGACAACTAATAACCTTCTAGGAGTGGTTCGTGCCTTTGACATGAGTAAGAAAACCTTTAATCGAATTCTGCTCAACCTCTTCTGGGCCTTTATCTACAATGTCGCCGGCATTCCGATTGCAGCAGGAGTCTTTTCAGGAATTGGTCTCGTTCTCAATCCAGAACTGGCTGGTCTAGCCATGGCCTTTAGTTCTGTATCTGTTCTGACTAGTTCACTCTTACTAAACTTTAGTAAAATAGACTAAAAGCGAGCTTGCTCGCTTTTTATTATAAAACAGTTCTGAAAAACGTTTTCAAACTGTACTGTAATAGAGAATCAAAACTTCTGAGCACATTCTTAGGAGACCCAAAACAAATGTGGTAAAGTAGTAGAGTAAAAATTTGCTGAAACGTTTCCAATTAGTATATGAAAACGGATGAATCAAATTTTAAAAATATTTGAAGGAGAGTTATCATTATGACTCAAGGGAAAATTACTGCATCTGCAGCAATGCTCAACGTATTGAAAACATGGGGTGTAGACACAATCTACGGTATCCCATCAGGAACACTCAGCTCATTGATGGACGCTTTGGCTGAAGACAAAGATATCCGCTTCTTGCAAGTTCGCCACGAAGAAACAGGTGCTCTTGCAGCGGTGATGCAAGCTAAATTCGGCGGCTCAATCGGGGTTGCAGTCGGTTCAGGTGGTCCAGGTGCGACTCACTTGATTAACGGTGTTTACGATGCAGCTATGGATAACACTCCATTCCTTGCTATCCTTGGATCACGTCCAGTTAACGAACTCAACATGGATGCCTTCCAAGAATTGAACCAAAACCCAATGTACAACGGTATCGCTGTTTACAACAAACGTGTCGCTTACGCTGAGCAATTGCCAAAAGTAATCGACGAAGCTTGCCGTGCTGCAGTTTCTAAAAAAGGTCCAGCTGTTGTTGAAATTCCAGTAAACTTCGGTTTCCAAGAAATCGACGAAAACTCATACTACGGTTCAGGTTCATACGAGCGTTCATTCATCGCTCCTGCATTGAACGAAGTTGAAATCGACAAAGCTGTTGAAATCTTGAACAATGCTGAACGTCCAGTTATCTACGCTGGTTACGGTGGTGTTAAAGCAGGTGAAGTGATTACTGAATTGTCACGTAAAATCAAAGCACCAATCATCACAACTGGTAAAAACTTTGAAGCCTTTGAATGGAACTACGAAGGTTTGACAGGTTCTGCTTACCGTGTTGGTTGGAAACCAGCCAACGAAGTGGTCTTTGAAGCAGACACAGTTCTTTTCCTTGGTTCAAACTTCCCATTTGCTGAAGTTTACGAAGCCTTCAAGAACACTGAAAAATTCATCCAAGTCGATATCGACCCTTACAAACTTGGTAAACGTCATGCCCTTGACGCTTCTATCCTTGGTGACGCAGGTCAAGCAGCGAAAGCTATCCTTGATAAAGTAAACCCAGTTGAGTCTACTCCATGGTGGCGTGCAAACGTGAAGAACAACCAAAACTGGCGTGATTACATGAACAAACTCGAAGGTAAAACCGAGGGTGAATTGCAATTGTATCAAGTTTACAATGCAATCAACAAACATGCTGACCAAGACGCTATCTACTCAATCGACGTAGGTGACACTACTCAAACATCTACTCGTCACCTTCACATGACACCTAAGAACATGTGGCGTACATCTCCACTCTTTGCGACAATGGGTATTTCCCTTCCTGGTGGTATCGCTGCTAAGAAAGACAATCCAGATCGCCAAGTATGGAACATCATGGGTGACGGTGCATTCAACATGTGCTACCCAGACGTTATCACAAACGTTCAATACGACCTTCCAGTTATCAATGTTGTCTTCTCAAATGGTAAATATGCCTTCATCAAGGACAAATACGAAGACACAAACAAACACTTGTTTGGTTGTGACTTCCCTAATGCTGACTATGCGAAAATCGCTGAAGCTCAAGGTGCTGTAGGATTTACAGTTGACCGTATCGAAGACATCGATGCAGTTGTTGCAGAAGCTGTTAAACTCAACAAAGAAGGTAAAACTGTTGTGATCGATGCTCGCATCACTCCACACCGTCCACTTCCAGTAGAAGTACTTGAATTGGATCCAAAACTTCACTCAGAAGAAGCAATCAAAGACTTCAAGGAAAAATACGAAGCAGAAGAACTCGTACCATTCCGCCTCTTCTTGGAAGAAGAAGGATTGCAATCACGCGCAATTAAATAATTCCTTCGTGGAACTTAAAAAGATCGGAGCAATCCGGTCTTTTTCTGGAGGATAGTAAATGAATTTAAATCAATTAGATATTATCGTTTCAGATGTTCCCCAAGTCTGTGCTGACTTGGAGCGTATTTTGGATAAAAAGCCCGATTATGTTGATGACAGTTTTGCTCAGTTTACGATTGGCAGTCACTGTCTGATGTTGTCCCAAAATCATTTGATTCCTTTGGAAGATTTTCAGTCAGGAATCATTCTTCATATCGAGGTTGAGGATGTAGACCAGAATTACCAACGGTTGAAAGAACTTGGTATCCAGGTTTTAAACGGACCAACTGTAACCGATTGGGGAACAGAGTCCTTATTAGTTAAAGGGCCTGCTGGTCTAGTGATTGATTTTTATCGTATGAAGTAGGTAATTCTATTATCAAATTTTTTATCTAAACATTCTTGGAGTGAAACTTAAAAAGATCGGAGCAATTCGATCTTTTTTGTATTTATGCGACTTTCAGTCCGTCTCGCTCCGTTAGGTGCGAGACAAAAAACCACCCGTTTTCACGGGTGGTTATGATTTCTACACTTATTGTTTGGCTTCCTGTTTTAATTGTTGCACCTGTTCCTCGTACTGGACAAGCTCCCTGTCTTTTATATTGATAGTCGCTTCTGCTTCAGCAATGCGGCTTCTCAGATCTTGAGTCTTGTTATGGTGATAGCTAATACCAATAGCACTACCAGCAATGATCCCGATTACTAGACAAGTAAAAATCACCAAAATCAAGGGAGCAGATAGTTGTGTAAAGACAAGACTGACAGTTACTGTTTGACGATTGAGTAGACCAAATGAGATCACAATGACTAATAAGCTCAAACCGCCAATTAGATAAGCCTTATCTTTCAGTGACAATTCATTAAATTTTTTTAGCATAAGTTCCTTTTCTCCTGACTATGTTGATAGAAAACTACACACCATTTAGGTATTAACAAAATTCATTTTACTAGAAAATTTCGATACTGTCAATAATTTCTAACGGCTTATTTACCATCAATCAATCGATTCATTGAAAAGGAGTATTCATTTTCTAATATTTGATTGAGTAAACAGAACGGAGCAATTCGGTCTTTTTTCTGTTCCCTCTTTCTTATAACAAGATTGTGATAGTTTATATCTTTATAACAAAAGTTTTAAAGACTTGATTGTTTTGAAAAAAGATTATAAAATATGATTCATAAAAATGAAAGAGGTTTTGAAAATGTCTGAAAAACAAATGAAAGTTTTGGGTTGGGTAGCGACCTTCATGTCTGTTATGATGTATGTGTCTTACTTCCCACAAATCATGAACAACCTGGCTGGTCAAAAAGGAAACTTCATCCAACCCTTAGTCGCAGCCATCAACTGTAGCCTATGGGTTTATTACGGTCTTTTCAAGAAAGAAAGAGATATTCCCCTCGCGGCTGCTAATGCGCCAGGTATTATTTTTGGTCTGGTAACGGCTATCACAGCTTTGATTTAAAAAGAAGACTGGTTTGAACTGCACCCCAAAAGTTAGATTTTTTCTGTCCAACTTTTTGGGGGCAGTACATATTGCATCCTTTTTAAATTTTTAGTGGATTAGATAAATACATAAAATTTTTGGTCATAAATTTTTCTACAATATAATTATATTTCTTAGTAAGAATTTCTTTTGTTTCAATGGCATTAAGTATTTTGTATAACAACATTCTCTTGCATTGAAGCATATTATGGTTATTGTGATATAAAAAATCCATTTCGCTTCTTTTACTTTTGTAAAACATTTTTCATTCTTCGTTCTAAATTTAAGTATTCCATAAAAGTTTAAAATTCTGTTAAAATTTCAAAAAAACTATGACGAATTAAGAGTAAGTTTTATTTTTATTATGTTATAATATAATAAAGGTAATGTTTTTTCAAAACAGTCTTAGTTACTTTATAATACAGTCAATAGCTTTAGCATATGAAAGGATAGTTTAAATGAATAGAGGTTCTGAATTTAGAAAATGGGATTTGCATATACATTCACCATATACAGTGTTAAATAATCAATTTAGTAAATTTGAAGATGGAAGTCCAGATATTGAAAGTTTTATTCAAAAAATTAAGGATGAGGATATTTCAGCAATTGGTTTAACTAATTACTTTAATTTTACCGATGACGATTTTAATTTAAAAACAAGACTTGAAGAGAACGGTATTGTAACTTTTCTTAATTTAGAAGTGAGATTATCTAATATAAATAAATCTGACCAGTTATTTGATTATCACATCATTTTTGATAATACATTAGATGATGGTATTATTAAGAATTTATTAGGGGAATTAAAGGCAAATATTGGTGCAACTGAGAAAGCATTCAATAGATTAAGTAATAAAGAGATTGAGTCTTCTGCTCATGTTGATTTCAAAAGTTTAAATCAAATATTAGAACGGAATACAGAATTAAATGGAAACTATTTAAAAGGATTTCTCTCGAGAGGGCATGGTAGTGCTACTAGTGATTCTGATTCCAAAAATAAGGCTGTTTATGAACAGATTTGTGTGAATTCAGATTTTATTATTCATTCTAGTTGTAATGATTCTTCGACTTGCCAAGACCCCAAATGCAAACATATGAATATAATATCTGACCGAGAATATTGGTTGCATAAATCTGATTATGTTAGACCTCTTTTACAATCTTCTGATTCGCACTCTTTAGAAGGGATTGGAACGAAGTATAGTTGGATTAAAGCAGATTTGACTTTTGAAGGTTTGAAGCAAATAATCTTTGAGCCAGAACATCGGATATGTGTAGGAATAGGAAAACCAGTTCGAACTGATAATGAGCTAATTATTGATAGAATTGAATATGATGGAGATACCATACTTTTATCAGATAATTTAAATACGATTATTGGTGGTAGATCAACTGGAAAATCCACCTTATTAAATTCAATTGCCTATAAACTTAATGATAGTGAATCTAAAAATAAATATACGTATAAAGATATGGAAAACTTTCATGTGTTCTGGAAAGATAGGGAAGAGGATGATACTAGAAAAATACAATACCTACCTCAAGAACATATGATTCAACTAGCGAATAATACTGAAAAGTTAAATTTTCTTGTTAATGAAATTATTCAATCTAAAGGATTGGATGAAAATATTAAAAGTTATCAACAAAGTCATAATAAAATAGATATCGCAATTAAGGGACTTTTAAATGAATTTAAAGAAAATCTTCAACGTCAACAAAATCTCGTAAAACCAGAATTTGATAAAAAAGCTACTAACAAAAGGATTATTGAACTTCATAAAAAACGAGATGAATTGTTATCCGCAGTAGATATTGATGATGAAGAGAAGAAAAAATTTGAGATAGATAACTCTACTATTAAGAAGTTACAAGGTGAAATAAATCGGCTTGAAAAAGATTTTGTATTTATTGATAATTTATTTATTCCTAATATTGCAGCATATTCCAAATCTAATTCTGCACTTGAACATAGTGACGAAATAAGAGATATAATTAATAGTGCTGTTGAGGATATTAATCAAAAAGTACAACAAACATTTGAAGACAAAATTAATATTCTTAAGCAGAGATTAGATGATCAAATTTATGAAACTAAGAATAAAATTGGTTTAATTAGAGATACACCAGATTTTAAAAAGTTTTTATCTTACTTACAAGATAATAATGAGTTGTCATTTATAGAAGAGAACATAAAGCAAGAAACTACCATATTGAAAAAAATTGAAAGTTACGAACAAGAGATATCCAACCTTAAAACTGAAAACGATCAATTAAAACAAAATATTATTAATCAGTATAGAGAGTATTCAAAAATTCGAAAAGAATTACTTACTTCGTTCGATATATCTGAAAGTGATTTAAAAATTACTGTAGATTTTTACCTCAAGGATTTGGAGCTAGAGTTTGACTACATTAATGCTCAAGGACGTTCAAAAGCAGAATTTATTGAGAAATTAAATTTTGAGTTTGATTCAATGATTGATACTATATTTGAGGATAATTCTTTAAAATTTAATGGAAACAAAACCACATTAGACCATATCGAAAAGTTTTTCACTACTGATTTTTACTCTTATAAATTTGATATTGAATATCAGAATGATAAGTTTGAACAGATGTCACCAGGTAAAAAGGCTTTCGTTGTATTAAAACTGATTTTAGATTTTTCTAATAGTCGGGTTCCTGTATTGATTGACCAGCCAGAGGATAGTTTAGATAATAGAGCTATTTACCATGAGTTGACAGCATATATTAAGCAGAGAAAATTAAAAAGGCAAATTATTATTGTCACACATAATCCTAATATCGTCGTATCAGGTGATTGTGAAAATGTTATTGTAGCAAATCAACATTCAGAAAATAATCCTAATCCCCATAACAAAGTTTTTGCTTATAAAAATGGAGCTTTAGAGAATCAGATAAAAGAACCTGACAGTAATTTTATTTTAAACAAAAAATGTATAAAAGAACATGTTTGTGAAATTTTAGAAGGGGGGATTGAAGCATTTAAGAGACGAGAAGATAAATATGGTATTAAAATAGATAATCTAAATTCTCCAAAGGTAATTCAAGAATAGAAATAAGAAAGTTTGAGTTTTGATTAATGATATCTTAAAACTATTGATATATGACCCTAAAAAACCGAAACAATCTTTCGTCGAAAGACCATTAAAACCTGATCGTTATGTATGGCTGTCTATGTGTTTTGTCTACTTGCTTGTTTTCGTGATGATTATGTTAGCTTTTTTCATCATGTTCGTTCTTCCAAATCTTATGAAAGAATAGCTTCTTTTAGATTTATCAAAAGTATGAAAACCATATCGTTACTATTTTTATAAAATCTTCTCCCTACTTTATTAGATAGTAAAAAGAGTTCAATTCGAACTCTTTTTTTGCTATAATGAGGGGAGAAAAATCAGACAGGAGATCAAGATGTCAGAACCGTTATTTTTAAATTCTGTAATGCAAGAAAAAATCTGGGGTGGGACTAAACTACGTGATGAGTTTGGTTACGACATTCCTAGTGAAAAAATCGGAGAATACTGGGCTATTTCAGCCCACCCAAATGGAGTTTCAAAGGTCGCTAATGGGCACTACGAGGGAACAGACCTAGCTACTTTGTATGCAGAACACCGTGAATTGTTTGGCAACCGTCCAGAACCTGTATTTCCACTCTTGACCAAGATTCTGGATGCCAACGACTGGCTCAGTGTCCAAGTTCACCCAGACGATGCCTATGGACTAGAACATGAAGGCGAGCTCGGAAAAACAGAGTGCTGGTACATCATCGCAGCAGACGAAGGTTCAGAGATTATCTACGGTCACAATGCCAAATCAAAAGAAGAACTCCGCCAGCAAATTGAGGACAAGAACTGGGATGCCTTGCTGACAAAAGTACCAGTTAAAGCTGGAGATTTCTTCTATGTACCAAGTGGTACCATGCACGCTATTGGGGCGGGTATCTTGATTCTTGAAACCCAGCAGTCTAGCGATACCACCTACCGTGTCTATGACTTTGACCGTAAGGATGACAAGGGCAACTTGCGTGAACTTCACCTTGAAAAATCCATCGATGTTTTGAACATTGGTGAGCCTGCTAATAGCCGTCCAGTAACTGTCAAAGCTGATGATTTGCGTTCCACTCTCCTTGTATCCAATGATTTCTTTGCGGTTTACAAATGGGAAATCACTGGAAAAGTTGACTTTAAAAAGACAGCAGACTACAGTTTGTTTAGTGTCTTAGCTGGTCAGGGTCACCTGACTGTTGACGGGAAAAACTATCCAATCCAAAAAGGCAGCCACTTTATCCTACCAAGTGATGTTGAAGCTTGGACCTTGGAAGGGCAAGGTTTGGAATTGATTGTTAGCCATCCATAAAAAGAAAGGGCCTGAGTTTACTACTCAAGTCCTTTTTGATTACATAAATTGGGCGATAAAGACCACGATGATGATGATTGGAATGATAAAACGAAGAAGGAAAAGCCAAACTTGGAAAAGTCCTTGTTCCCATGTTCTTTCATCGAGATGGAGTTCCTCCTTAGCAAGAGCCTTTTTAAAGATATAGCCTGTAAAAAGTGAAAGGCAGAGGGCTCCAAATGGCATGAGGAGATTGGAAACCAAGAAGTCCATAGCGTCAAAGAAGGTCTTCCCAAAAATGTGAACATTCGCCATGACCCCATGGGATAGAGCTGAAGGAATTCCAAAGATAAAGGTCAAGATCCCTAAAATAGTGCTCCACTTGGCACGCTTGCGGTTGTCCTGGTTGGTGATATTGCCCACATTGATTTCCAGCATCACGACAGAGGAAGTAACCGTCGCAAAGAGGAAGAGCAAGAGGAAAAGAATGTAGAAAATGGTTCCAAAAGGCATCTTGTCAAAGAGTTGAGGCAAGACGATAAAGAGCAGGCTTGGTCCCCCTTCTGACTGAATATTGAAGGCTGACATGGCTGGAAAAATGGCTAGACCAGCCATGATGGATACTGAGATATTCATGGCTACGATGGAAATCCCTGACTGGACCAGATTGGTTTTCTTGTCCAAGTAGGATGCATAGGTCAGCATGGCTGTAACCCCTAGTGAGAGGGCAAAGAAAGATTGTCCCAGAGCATAAAGGAGACCAGCGCTAGTTAGTTTTGAGAAGTCTGGTTTGAGAAAGTAGAGAACCCCTTCCGTGGCATTTGGCAAGCTGAGAGAGCGCCCAATGATGACGACAAAGATGATAAAGAGCAGGGGCATCATGACTTTCGAAGCTCTTTCAATCCCTTTTTGAACCCCACGTGATACAATAAAGATATTCAATAAGATAAAGGCTGCTTGAGCTCCTAGGGCAATGGCTGGATTTGAAATGATTGAAGTAAATAACTGAGCATAATCACCCGTACCGCCAAGCTGGAACAATTTTCCAAACTCAATACCTAGATAGACTAAAATCCATCCTCCGATAACACTGTAAAAGGAGAGGAGGATAAAGAGGGCAAAGGCACCAATCCAACCGATAAAGTTGTACTTGTTATTGTTACCAAGTTTTCCAAAGGTTTTGATAGCGGAAACGCCAGCGCTACGGCCAAGGGCAAACTCAGCCAGCAGGAGCGGGAAACCGATTAAAATAGTGGAAATGAGAAAGACCAGTAAAAAGCCTCCCCCGCCATTAGCGGCAGTCATGTAGGGAAATTTCCAAACGGCTCCAAGTCCGATGGCTGAACCAGCAGATGCTAGGATAAAGCCTAGTTTCGAGCCCCATTGCGATTTTTCTGACATAGTTGAAACTCCAATCTTGTTTTTTAAAATAAGAAAAGGCTACTTGAGTTGTCAAATAGCCTTCTCTCAATGGCTTTTTATGAGCTTTCTGTTTGATTGATAGACTTGACTATCCTATCATGTTTTCTAAGGTCTGTCAAGAAAACCATTTTCAAGTTTTCACACCTTTCTCAAAAAGTTAAAAATTTTTCGCAAAAACGCTTGACTCTGACCTAAGGGGAGGGGTTATACTATCAATGTAATACTCTTCGAAAATCTCTTCAAACCACGTCAGCTTTATCTGCAACCTCAAAGCTGTACTTTGAGCAACCTGCGGCTAGCTTCCTAGTTTGCTCTTTGATTTTCATTGAGTATAAGGAGGAAATCATGTACCATATAAAAGAAGCTGCGCAGCTTTCAGGTGTCTCTGTCAAGACTCTGCACCACTACGATAAGATAGGACTCTTGGTTCCGTTAAAGTCGGAAAACGGCTATCGAACTTATAGTCAAGAGGATTTGGAACGCCTTCAAGTCATTCTGTATTATAAATATCTAGGCTTTTCTTTAGAAAAAATAGCAGAGCTGTTAAAAGGAGAATCATCAGATTTATTGCCCCATTTGACCAGGCAGTTGGACTATTTGACTCGAGAAAGGCAACATCTGGATACCCTGATTTCCACCTTGCAAAAAACCATTCAAGAACAAAAAGGAGAAAGAAAAATGACGATTGAGGAAAAATTCACTGGATTTAGCTATCAAGACAATCAAAAATACCACCAAGAGGCGGTAGAGAAATATGGTCAGGAAGTCATGGACCAGGCTCTCGAACGCCAAAAAGGTCACGAAGACGAAGCCACAGCCGCCTTCAATCAAGTTTTTCAAGCTTTAGCTCAAAATCTTAAAAATGGACTAGCTGCAACAGCAACCGAAAACCAAGAAGAAGCAGCTAAGCTCTTGCAAGCCATTCGTACTTATGGATTTGACTGCCCTATTGAAGTCTTCGGCCATATCGGTAAAGGCTACGTCTATAACCCAGAGTTTAAGGAAAATATTGACAAATTTGGAGCTGGAACAGCTCAATACGCATCAGATGTCATTGCCCACTATGTTCAAACTCAGATAACATAAGCATCGCTGGAGATTTGTCCTGCTCCGCTAAAAAAGCTAAATCTTCTGTTTAACTTTTTAGGGAGCAGGTCATTTTAGTTGTTATCTTTTTGGAAAGCATTCTGGCCCCAGACTCTTTACTTTGTTGCTAAAGGGAAATTCATTTTTAAAGTTTTTGCATTGTCAACTCTGAGTGATTAGTTCGCCTTGATAAAATCAGTAAAAAAAGATATGATAGTAGGAGAAAAATGAGGTCAAGAGTGATGGATAAAAATAGAATTGGAACAGAGACACAGCAGGTGCTTGAGGATGTTTTGGATAAGGCTGGATTGCGTGAGGGGGCTCTCTTTGTCCTTGGACTCTCGTCTAGTGAGGTTTTAGGTGGGCAAATCGGCAAGGATTCCAGCCAAGAAATTGGCGAAATTATTGTGAAGACGATTCTGGATATCCTGGAGGAAAGAGGGATTCACCTAGCTGTTCAAGGCTGTGAACACGTCAATCGTGCCCTCGTCGTTGAACGTCAAGTGGCGGAGCAATTTGGTCTGGAAATCGTCAGCGTCCTTCCGACTCTTCATGCAGGCGGTTCGGGTCAGCTAGCTGCCTTTAAGTTTATGAAGGACCCTGTTGAGGTGGAGTTCATCACGGCTCATGCGGGATTGGATATCGGAGATACCGCAATTGGTATGCATGTCAAGCATGTGCAGGTTCCGATTCGACCAGTTTTGCGTGAGATTGGTTATGCCCATGTAACGGCTCTCGCTAGTCGTCCAAAACTCATCGGTGGTGCGCGTGCGCAGTATCCAGAAGATTCTATTAGAAAGATATGAGAATGAAAAAAAGAAAAGAACAGTTTCAAAAAAACCTAAAGTATTCTATTCGTAAATTGACTGTTGGAGTTGGTCCTGTAGCAATCGGGGCCTTTCTTGTTGGTGCCAGTTTGTTATCAGCTGGTAGAGTCCAAGCAAATGAATTAGCTGAAGTGAATTCAGTCCATTATCGATATTTGGCGGAGCAAGAATTAACCGAATCTGAAAAAGCTTTGATTCATCATGAAGTTCCTACAGAATTTCAAGATGAAGATATTATTTATGTTGTTTATCGTAAGAAAGCAACTAACAGTCAACAACTTCCCTATACAGGAAGTAAAGAATTTGCTTTAGCAGGTCTTGGTCTTGCAACAGCATCTTTTGCTGTTTTTTTGGTGTCCAAAAAACAGCGTCAGAAAGTTCTTGGAGTGCTTTTGATTGGTTCTCTTGGTGTCAGCAACTTCATTCCTTTTGCTACTTTTGCCTTTGAGAATAAAGAATTACTTTCTTACAATCAAACGATCTCGGCCTCCTCAAATGAAGAACTAGCGAAAGGTGTGATCGATATTGGAGGATATGAGTATATTGGTTATTTTAAAGGAACTGACATAAAAGTAGCTAGTTTTTCTAAAAAAGGGAAATCTCTAGTCCAAGATAATGCCCCAGATTATACTGGGAAACTTGAAAGCAAAGGCACTCAGGAAGTAGGTAAAGAAGGCGAATCCCTTGTCCAAGGTAGTTTGCCAGCCTATACTGAAAAACTTGAAAGCAAAGGCACTCAGGAAACTGGTAAAGAAGGCGAGTCCCTTGTCCAAGATAGTTTGCCAGCCTATACTGAAAAACTTGAAAGCAAAGGTACTCAGGAATCTGGAAAGGAAGGCGAATCTCTAATTCAAGATAGTTTGCCAGCGTATACTGGAAAACTTGAGAGCAAAGGTACTCAGGAATCCGGCAAAGAGGGTGAATCCTTAGTTCAAGAGTCTCGGGCAGAATATACTGGAAAGGTTGAGGCAAAAGGCACTCAAGAGTCTGGTAAAGAAGGTGACTCCCTTGTTCAAGACAATTCCCCAGCCTATACTGGAAAACTTGAAAGCAAGGGCACTCAAGAGTCTGGTAAAGAAGGTGACTCCCTTGTTCAAGATAGTTTGCCAACGTATACTGAAAAACTTGAAAGCAAGGGTACTCAGGAATCCGGCAAAGAGGGTGAATCCTTAGTTCAAGATAGTTTGCCAGCGTATACTGAAAAACTTGAAAGCAAGGGCACTCAGGAAACTGGTAAGGAAGGTGACTCCCTTGTTCAAGAGCCTCAGGCAGAATATACTGGAAAACTTGAAAATAAGGGCACCCAAGAGGTAGGCCAAGAAGGTGATTCCCTTGTCCAAGATAGTTTACCAGCGTATAGTGGAAAGCTTGAGAGCAAAGGTACTCAGGAAGCTGGCAAAGAGGGTGACTCCCTTGTTCAAGATAGTTTGCCAGCGTATACTGAAAAGCTTGAAAGTAAAGGCACTCAGGAAACTGGTAAGGAAGGTCACTCCCTTATTCAAGAGGACCTTCCAGAATATACAGTAACTGAAGGAACAATTACTAAAGACACAATCGCAGAGATTGACTACCAGACGGAAATCATTGATGATCCTACAAAATACACTGACGAAGAAACAGTGGTTCAAAACGGTGAAAAAGGGATCCAAGTTACCAAAACGACTTATAAAACTGTCGAAGGTGTTGAGACTGACCAAGTTTTAAATACAACAACCACTGTCATCAAAAAACCAGTCACTAAAAAAATAAGTCGTGGTACGAAACCAATAGAAGGAACTCTTGTAGAAGAAAGTCTTGAAAAAATTCCGTTTAAAGAGATAGTCGAAGAAGACACGCAACTGAAAAAGGGCGATAAAGTTACGGTCCAAGAAGGAAAAGACGGTCAGAAAAAGGTTATCAGAACCTACAAGACCATCAAAGGAATCAAGACGCAGGAAGCGCCTGAAATTCTTGAACAGGTCATCGAGTTAGCCCAAGACCGTATTGTTAAACTAGGTACCAAAAACTTCGAAAAGCCAGTGTTGACTTTTTCAAGGGTTGATATTCAGGATTTGAAACGCTCATCTCAGATTTACTATAATCTGGAAAATCCAAGTAAGGCAGCGATTAAATCGATCACTTTAACCCTGAAAAAAGGCGACGAAGTTGTCAAAACCATGACGGTTTCACCGGATAACTTGACTGCAACTCTAACAGATTTGCAATATTACAAGGATTATAAACTCGAAACAAAAATGGTTTATGATCGTGGTGAAGGAAATGAGGAAGAAATTCTCAAAGAAGAACCACTGAGAATTGATTTAAAAAAGGTCGAAGTTAAAAATATAAAAGAAACAAGCCTCATAAGTGTTGACGACAATGGTGTGGAAAAGGATAGTAGCTTCTTAACCTCTGTTCCAAGTGATGTAAGGCCTTACTATCTTAAAATTGCTACACGTGATAATAAGGTGACGCGTCTTGCGATTGACAAAATTGAAGAAGTGATAGTCGATGGAAAAACACTTTATAAGGTCACTGCCAAAGCGCCTGATCTCGTTCAGCATACAGATGGTAACCAGCTCAGTGAAGAATACGTCCATTATTTTGCTAAACCAAAAACTCATGAAGAGAATGTCTACTACGATTTCAATGAACTTGTAAAAGCTATGCAGGCCAATCCATCTGGTGAATTTAAAATTGGTGCGGACTTGAATGCGGTCAATGTTCCTGCAGCTGGTAAATCATATGTAACGACGAAGTTCCGAGGCAAGCTATCAAGTGTGGACGGTCAACGATATACGATTCATAACTTGGAACGTCCACTATTAGGCGATACTGAAGGCGCCCATATCCATGACCTTAACCTTGGTAAGGTAAACATTCATATGCCATGGGCAAATAGAGTTGCTCCCTTGGCTGCTGTTGTAAAAAACACAACGATCAATAATGTGAAAGTAACGGGTACAGTTGTTGGAAATAATGACGTATCAGGTTTGATCAATAAAATTGATAATAACGGCAGATTAACAAATGTGGCATTCATTGGTAAGCTTCATGCTGGTGGGAATCAAGGCGCCTTTCTTGCTGGAATTGTTGGAGAAAACTGGAAAGGTTCTGTTGAGAAGGCCTATGTTGATGCACAAATAACAGGTAATAAAGCGAAAGTTGCGGGCATTGCCTATTGGTCACAAAATGGTGGGGATAACCATGCAGTTTATCGGGACGGAGCCATTAAAAAATCTGTAGCTAAAGGTACTATCGATGTGAGAGAACCGATTAGCGCGGGTGGTGTTGTAGGCAGTACAAATGCCTTGGGCTCCGTTGAAGATACTGTTTCAATGATAAAAGTTAAGAACGGTGAGATTTTCTATGGCTCATCTGATATTGATGATGATCCTTATTGGACAGGTGACCGCTTAAATCGAAACTTTGTTGTTACTGGTGTGAGTGAAGGAAAATCTTCATATAGATATTCTAAACAACAGCATCGTATTAAGCCTATTTCGCAAGAAGAAGCAGACAAGAAAATTGCTGCTCTGGGAATCACAGCGCATGAGTATGAAATCAATGATCCTGTTGTAGATAAATTAAACCGTTTGACACACCGTGAAGACGAGTACAAGGCTATTCAAGACTACAGAGCTGACCGCGAACTTGCCTATCGCAATATTGAAAAATTACAACCATTCTATAACAAGGAGTGGATTGTCAATCAGGCTAATAAACTAGATGCAAGCTCAAACTTGGTGACCAAAGAAGTCCTTTCTGTAACTGGTTTGAAGAATGGACAGTTTGTAACAGACTTGTCAGCTATTGATCAGATCATGATTCACTATGCTGATGGTACCAAAGAAGAATTGGCCATTACTGTCAAAGCTGACTCTAATGTAAAACAAGTCAAAGAGTACGAAGTGACCGACCAGAATATTGTTTATACGCCAAATATGCTAGTGAAAGATCGTGCTGGTTTGATTGCAAAGGCAAAAGAAACATTATCCAGTGTAGAATTGATTTCTCCTGAAGTGCGCGCTCTTATGGACAAGCGGAACAAATCGCAAGAAAACACGGATGAACGAAAAAATGGTTACATTCGCGATTTATTCTTAGAAGAAAGTTTTGATGAAGTAAAACAAAATCTTGGAAACTTGGTGAAACAAATTGTTGAAAATGAAGATCATCAACTAAATGATGATGAAGCAGCTCAACGTGCTTTCATTAAGAAAGTTGAAGACAATAAGGCCAAGATTATGATGGGGCTTGCTTATTTGAACCAATACTATGGCATTAAATATGATGAATTGTCGATTAAAGATATTATGATGTTTAAACCAGATTTTTATGGTAAGAACGTGAATGTCTTAGATCGCTTGATCACTATCGGCTCAAAAGAGAACAATCTTAAGGGCGACCAATCCCAAGATGCGTATAGTCGAGTGATTGCAGGTGCTACAGGTAAAGGAAGCCTTCATGAGTTTCTAACATATAACATGAAATTGTTTACAAATGAAACCGATATGAATGTTTGGTTTAAAAAGGCAATTGAAAAGAATGCTTATGTGGTAGAACAGCCATCATTGAACCCCGATTTTGCTCATAAGAAGTATCGTCTGTATGAAGGGATTAATAATGGCGTGCATGGTCGGATGATTTTGCCTCTATTAAACTTGAAGAACTCGCATCTCTTCATGATTTCGACCTATAATACCATTTCTTTTAGTGCTTTTGAAAAATATGGTAAAAATACTGAGGAGGCTCGTGAAGCCTTCAAGAGTGAAATCAATAAGAGAGCAAAAGAGCAGGTGAACTACTTAGACTTTTGGTCAAAATTAGCTGCTGATAATGTACGTAATAAGCTCCTCAAGAGTGAAAATAGTGTTCCAACACCTGTTTGGGACAATCATGATGCGCCTGGTATCGGTTGGGCAAACCGATATGGTCACAAGGATGGGAAACCAGATTATGCTCCGATTCGAGAGTTCTTTGGACGGATTCATAAATATCATGGCTATCAGTATGGATATGGTGCTTACGCATATATCTTTGCAGCTCCAAATCAGCAAGATGCTGTCTACTTTGTTATGACAGAGTTGATAAGTGATTTTGGTACATCGGCCTTTACGCATGAAACGACTCATGTGAATGATCGTATGGCTTACTATGGCGGTTGGTATCATCGTGAAGGGACGGACTTAGAGTCCTTTGCGCAAGGTATGCTCCAGTCACCATCGTTGACAAATCCAAATGGTGAATACGGCGCCTTAGGTTTGAACATGGCTTATGAACGTCAGAATGATGGCAATCAAATCTACAATTATGATCCAAATAAGTTAAAAAACCGTGAAGAAATTGATCACTATATGAAGAACTATAATGAGGCTCTGATGATGCTGGACCATCTAGAAGCAGATGCAGTTATTGGAAAACACTTGGACGACAACAGTAAGTGGTTCAAGAAGATGGACCGAGAATGGCGTACGAACGCTGAGCGAAACAATCTGAAAGGCGAGCCACATCAATGGGATAAATTACGTGATTTAACGGATAATGAGAAGAAATTGACGATTACGAGCATTGATCAATTGGTTGATCATAACTTCGTTACAAAACATGGTATGCCAGGGAATGGACGTTATCGTTCGGAAGGTTTTGACAGTGCTTACCAAACCGTAAATATGATGTCGGGTATCTTTGGTGGTAATACTAGCAAGAGTACAGTTGGTTCGATTTCATTCAAACATAATGCTTTCCGTATGTGGGGATACTATGGTTATCTTAACGGATTTATTGGTTACGCTTCAAACAAATATAAGGCGGAAGCTAACAAGGAAAACAAAGGGTTGTTGGGTGATGACTTCATTATCAAGAAAATCTCTAATGGCCAATTTGATACTCTTGAAGCATGGAAGAAACATTGGTATAAAGAAGTCTATGACAAAGCTCAAAACGGCTTCACTACAATCGAAATCAATGACAGATCTATCTCTACTTATGCTGAGTTGAAGTCCTTATTTGATGAAGCTGTTCAAAAAGACCTAGATAGCATGGAAAATCCAAATATAAAGAATCATTATAAAAATACTGAAGATCTTAAATGGAAGGTTTACAAACAGCTCCTTCAAAAATCAGATGGATTCTCTGGAAATTTATTTGCCAAAGCATCGTTATAAAGTCGAAATGACTAAAAAGGTGGATCAGCTTAAGCTGCATCTGCCTTTTTGTGCTATACTTAAGATATGCATAGAAAAACAGTGATTGATTTTAGGGCTTTGGGGGAGAGATACACCTTTACCCAGCCGATCAAAGAGTTAAAAACGAGAGATTTATCAGAAGTGGCAGACTTGCTGGTACAAGTGGAAAGCTACCAAGAGCAAGGCTATTATGTCGTGGGCTATGTCAGTTACGAGGCTGCACCTGCATTTGAGGAGAAATTAGCAGTTCACAAGCTTCCTCTACTGGGCGAGTATTTGCTTTACTTTACCGTTCACGATAGGGTGGAAACATCCCCTATTCCTCTGACTTATGAGGAAGTAGATTTGCCTTCAAATTGGCAGGAAGTAACGTCAGCAGAGGACTATGAAAAGGCTATTGCCCAGATTCACCATCATTTGCGTCAGGGGGACACCTATCAGGTCAATTACACTGTCCAACTCAAGCAAGATTTAAGTGCCAATCCTTTTTCTATCTACAATCGTATGGTGGTAGAGCAGGAGGCGGGCTACAATGCCTATGTTGAACACGATGAGATGGCAGTGATTTCCATGAGCCCAGAGCTCTTTTTTGAGCAAAATGACCGGGAATTAACGACTCGCCCGATGAAGGGAACAACCCAGCGGGGAGTGACTGACGATGAAGATTTGAAAGAGGCAGCTTGGTTGGAGCAAGATCCTAAAAATCGCTCTGAAAATATGATGATTGTGGATCTCTTGCGCAATGACATGAACCGTATTTCTGAAGTGGGCAGTGAACATGTAGAACGTCTCTGTCAAGTGGAGCAGTATTCGACGGTTTGGCAGATGACTTCAACCATCAAGAGTCAGTTACGAGAGGATGTGGACTTGGTTGTCATTTTTCGCTCTCTCTTTCCTTGTGGTTCCATAACAGGAGCGCCCAAAATTGCGACCATGGAAATCATCAAGGACTTGGAGCCACAACCCAGAGGAGTTTACTGCGGAACTATTGGTATCTTGCTTCCAAATGGGCGACGAATTTTCAATGTCGCTATTCGGACTATCCAACTGCATCAAGGGAAAGCCATCTATGGAGTTGGCGGAGGGATTACTTGGGATAGTACTTGGGAATCTGAATACCGAGAGGTTCATCAAAAGGCGGCTGTACTCTATCGTAAACAAGCTCGTTTCCAACTGATTTCAACTGGTAAAATCAGCCAAAAACAACTGCTGTTTGAAGATCAACATCTGGAAAGACTGACAAAGGCGAGTAGGTATTTTGCCTATCCTTTTGATCCGGAAGACCTGAGACAAAGGATAGAGGAAGAGTGCCAAGCTTGCGATTCCCACCAAGACTATCGTTTGCGAATTACTCTTAACAAGTCTGGAGAGCTGGAACTCAGTCGCCAAGTATTAACACCACTTAGTCCAGGTTTCTGTCAGGCTAAACTTTGTCTGCAAGAAACAGATTTGAATCAAGCGTTTACCTACTTTAAAACAACTTACAGACCACATTTGAGTATAGGGGAGCAAGAGAAGATTTACCACAATAAGTCAGAAGAACTGCTTGAGACCTCCATTGGAAATCTGGTTCTGAAAATTGCCGGAAAATTCTATACACCGCCTATCAGACTAGGAATTTTGCCAGGAATCTACCGCCAGCATTTGCTAGAAACAGGACAGGTAGAGGAAAAAGTCTTGACTTTGGCAGACTTGAACCAAGCGGAAACTATCTATGGCTGTAATGCAGTCAGAGGTTTGTATGAGTTGAAAGTGATATAACTATGGATTTTTCAATTAAGTTTTAGATTTATTTCTGAATATTTAATATTTGATTTGAAAGCAAAATAAAGTATATGGTATACTATAGGTATAAATCGTTAAAATAATGGAGATTTTTATGAAAAAATCAAAAAAAATTTTAGTAACCAGCTTAGCAACTGCAACACTGGGACTTATTTCATTTGCAGATACAACTGAAGCCTTTCCTTTTTCGGCTCAGCATGTTTCTGCTCAAGAAAAGGATGTATCTAAAAACGGTAAGATTGTAAAAGAGAATACAACTTCGGCGCCAAATCAAGCTGAGAAACCGAAAACACCAGCGCAAAATCCTGCTGAGAAATCGAAAACACCAGCGCAAAATCCTGCTGAGAAATCGAAAACACCAGCGCAAAATCCTGCTGAGAAACCGAAAACACCAGCACAAAATCCTGCTGAGAAAACAAAAACACCAGCACCAAAACTCGCGCCGAAGCCGGCACCAAAACCCGCGCCGAAGCCGGCACCAAAACCTACACCGAAACCCGCGCCGAAGCCGGCACTAAAACCCGCGCCGAAGCCGGCACCAAAACCTGCGCCGAAGCCAGCACCAAAACCTACGCCGAAGCCAGCACCGAAACCCGCTCCAAAGCCAGCACCAAAACCCGCGCCGAAGCCGGCACCAAAACCGGCTGAAAAAGCTAAAGAAACAACTCCTAAACAGGATAAATCACAATCTAAAGTTCAGTCTGGCTGGGTAGGAAATTACTACCTCAAATCAGATGGAAAGAGAGCTAAAAATGAATGGGTAGATGGTGGTCGTTATTATGTTGATTCTGATGGAAAAAAGGTTAAAAGTGACTGGATTTATGATAAAAACCATGGTTCATATTATTATCTAACAGCAGAAGGAAGCTCTGCTCGCAATAAATGGGTAGGAAATTATTACCTCAAATCAGATGGAAAGATGGCCAAGAATGAATGGGTAGATGGTGGCCGTTATTATGTTGAATCAGATGGTAAAATGGCTAGGGATAAATGGGTAGATGGTGGCCGTCACTATGTAGACTACGATGGTGTGCGGCAACCAAAACTAGATGGGAAGCAGTACAATGCTGCTTTAAATAAAGCGAAAAGCTATAATTCGGTTTTACATATGTCAAAAAAAGATCTCTATAACCAATTAACGTGGAATGGTTTTTCAAGTTCAGTAGCGCAGTATGCCATCGATCACTTGAATGCAGATTACAAAGCAAATGCCTTAATTACAGCAAGAGAATACCGAAAGAATAACCATTTATCAAAGACAGAGATTTATGAGTGGCTAACTTCTTCTTATGTTGGAAAATTTACAAAAGAAGAAGCAAACTATGCAATTCAAAAACTTAATCTACCATCAGAAGGCAGCCAAGCTCGCAATAAATGGGTAGGAAATTATTATTTCAAATCAGATGGAAAGATGGCCAAGAATGAATGGGTAGATGGTGGCCGTTACTATGTTGATTCTGAAGGCAAAATGGTAAGGGGCAAATGGGTAGATGGTGGCCGTTATTATGTTGAATCAGATGGTAAAATGGCTAGGGATAAATGGGTAGATGGTGGCCGTCACTATGTAGGATACGATGGTGTGCGGCAACCAAAACTAGATGGGAAGCAGTACAATGCTGCTTTAAATAAAGCGAAAAGCTATAATTCGGTTTTACATATGTCAAAAAAAGATCTCTATAACCAATTAACGTGGAATGGTTTTTCAAGTTCAGCAGCGCAGTATGCCATCGATCACTTGAATGCAGATTACAAAGCAAATGCCTTAATTACAGCAAGAGAATACCGAAAGAATAACCATTTATCAAAGACAGAGATTTATGAGTGGCTAACTTCTTCTTATGTTGGAAAATTTACAAAAGAAGAAGCAAACTATGCAATTCAACATTTAGGTGACTAATTTTTACAAATAGTGAAGCAAATAAGATGTTTTAATTTTGGCTTGTAGCCTGCAAACCTTTGCACAAAAGAGACGTTTTTGTTATACTATATCTGTAAGCATTTTCAATTAAAAAGGAGAAGACGATGAGTCAAAAGATTATTGGGATTGACCTTGGTGGTACATCTATCAAGTTTGCAATTTTAACTCAAGAGGGAGAAATCCAAGAAAAATGGTCTATCAAGACTAATATTTTGGATGAAGGAAGCCATATTGTAGATGATATGATTGAGTCTATTCAACATCGTTTGGACTTGCTTGGATTGTCAGCCACAGACTTCCGAGGGATTGGGATGGGATCACCTGGTGTGGTTGACCGTGAAAAAGGAACTGTTATCGGTGCCTACAACCTCAACTGGAAAACCCTTCAACCAATTAAAGAAAAGATTGAAAAAGCCTTGGGTATTCCATTCTTCATTGATAATGATGCCAACGTAGCTGCTCTTGGTGAGCGCTGGATGGGTGCTGGTGACAACCAACCGGACGTTGTCTTTATGACACTTGGTACCGGTGTTGGTGGTGGTATCGTCGCTGAAGGAAAACTGCTCCACGGTGTTGCTGGTGCGGCAGGAGAGCTTGGTCACATCACTGTTGACTTTGACCAACCAATCGCATGTACTTGTGGTAAGAAAGGCTGTCTTGAGACAGTTGCTTCTGCAACAGGGATTGTCAACTTGACTCGTCGATATGCAGATGAATACGAAGGCGATGCAGCCTTGAAACGCTTGATTGATGACGGCGAAGAAGTAACTGCCAAAACTGTCTTTGACCTTGCAAAAGAAGGAGACGACCTTGCCTTGATCGTTTACCGTAACTTTTCACGTTACTTGGGTATTGCATGTGCTAACATCGGATCAATCCTCAACCCATCAACTATCGTTATCGGTGGTGGGGTGTCAGCAGCTGGAGAATTCCTTCTCCAAGGCGTGCAAAAAGTTTATGATGAAAATACCTTCCCTCAAGTACGCACATCCACTAAATTGGCTCTTGCAACTCTAGGAAATGACGCTGGAGTTATCGGAGCGGCATCACTTGTATTGCAATAAAATAAAATGATTATAGAGCTTGGTGTTTATCAAGCTCTTTTTTAAAAATCGAATAAAACGAAATAGGTTTAAATTTTGGGAAGGAGCCGCTAGATGAATACATCAAAACAACCCATGCTTGAACTAGCATTGTCTATCGCTACGGAAGCTCATAGGGGGCAATTTGATAAGGCAGGGATAGATTATATAGAACATCCAATTTTTGTTGCGAGCCAAGTTGATTCTGAAGAAGAGAAAGCAGTGGCTCTACTACATGATGTTATTGAGGATAGTTCTGTTACTGCTGAAGAGTTACTAAATGCGGGTTTACCAGAGACAGTAGTTACAGCCGTTCAGATTTTGTCAAAGAAAAAGGGACAAGACTATCCAACCTATCTGAAAACTGTGAAATCCAATCCCCTAGCACGCGTTGTCAAATTAGCAGATTTGAAGCATAATTCGGATTTATCGAGACTGAGTTCTGTCACTGACAAGGATTTGGAACGATTAGAAAAATATAAAAAGGCCATCGATTATCTGAGTATGTAGAAAAGATTTTTTATGCTATACTAGTTAGGACAATAAATGAGGTGAGAGTAAATGACAAAAGCAGATACGATTTTTAAAGAGAATATTGAACGAATCCTCAAAGACGGTGTCTTTTCCGAGCAGGCACGTCCCAAGTACAAGGATGGGACTGTTGCCAACTCCAAGTACGTAACGGGTGCCTTTGCCGAGTATGACTTGGCTATGGGGGAATTTCCCATCACAACCTTGCGTCCCATTGCAATCAAATCCGCCATCAAGGAAGTACTCTGGATCTACCAAGATCAGTCTAATAGCCTAGAAGTGCTAAATAGCAAGTACAATGTTCACTACTGGAATGACTGGGAAGTGGGAGATACGGGAACCATCGGTGAACGCTATGGGGCGGTCGTTAAGAAACACGATATCATTAATAAGATTCTCAAGCAGTTGGAAGCCAATCCCTGGAACCGTCGCAATATCATCTCACTCTGGGATTACCAAGCATTTGAGGAGACAGACGGCCTCCTTCCATGCGCCTTTCAGACCATGTTTGATGTCCGTCGGGTTGATGGGGAAATCTATCTGGATGCGACCTTGACCCAGCGCTCTAATGATATGCTGGTGGCCCACCATATCAATGCCATGCAGTATGTGGCTCTTCAAATGATGATTGCCAAGCATTTTGGCTGGAAGATTGGGAAGTTTTTCTATTTTATCAACAACCTCCATATCTATGATAATCAGTTTGAACAAGCTCAGGAATTGCTCCGTCGTGAGCCGTCAAACTGCCAACCTCGTTTGGTCTTGAATGTTCCTGATGGGACCAATTTCTTTGATATCAAAGCGGAGGACTTTGAGTTAGTTGACTATAATCCAGTCAAGCCACAACTGAAGTTTGATTTGGCTATTTAAGAAAATAAAAAGAAGTTGAGAAATCTCAACTTCTTTTGTTGCTTAATGTGATACGCGGCGGCGAGCTGCTTTTTTGCGGTTTTCTTCGATGAAAGCTGCTTTTTGCTCTTCTGGCTCAATCACTTTCTTTTTAATTGCGTATACTGCACCTGCAACGGCAGCGACAGTTCCTGCGACACCTGTTACAAGACCTTTAGCGAATCCTTTAGCCATGAGTCTTCCTCCTTTATCTTCCCGATCAGCCAGGCTCCTCAAGTGGTAGCATTTTTCTGACTGACCTTTTTATGATATAATAATAGTAACGAAAAAATGAGAATTTTTCAAGGAAAAAAGATGAAAACAAAAATAATTGTGATTGTTGGACCGACTGCTGTTGGGAAGACAGCTCTTGCTATTGAAGTAGCCAAGCGCTTTGGTGGAGAGGTGGTCAGCGGTGACAGTCAGCAAGTATACAGAGGGTTGGATATTGGAACAGCCAAGGCTAGCCCGGAGGAGCAAGCTGTTGTTCCTCATCATTTGATTGATGTCAGAGAGGTGACCGAGTCTTACTCGGCTTTTGATTTTGTTTCAGAAGCTAAGGCAGCCATAGAGGACATCCAAAGTCGTGGCAAGCTTGCTATTATCGCTGGAGGCACAGGGCTTTATATCCAGAGCTTGCTGGAAGGCTACCACCTAGGTGGAGAAACACCTCATGAGGAGATTTTAGCCTATCGGACTAGTTTGGAGCCTTATTCAGATGAGGAATTAGCCCATCTTGTGGAGCAAGCAGGTCTTGAAATTCCCCAGTTTAACCGTCGTCGTGCCATGCGCGCCTTGGAAATTGCCCATTTTGGTCAGGATTTGGAAAATCAGGAAAGTCCTTATGAACCACTGATTATCTGCTTGGATGATGAACGCAGTCAGCTTTATGAACGTATCAATCGCCGAGTAGATCTGATGTTTGAGGCTGGGCTTTTGGATGAGGCCAAGTGGCTCTTTGACCATTATCCAGATGTGCAGGCAGCTAAAGGCATTGGCTACAAGGAACTCTTTCCTTATTTCCGTGGGGAGCAAACTCTTGAGGAAGCCAGCGAGAGTCTCAAACAGGCGACTCGCCGTTTTGCTAAGCGTCAGCTGACCTGGTTCCGTAATCGCATGCAGGTGACCTTTTATCAGATAGGAGAGCCTGACGTGCAGGACCGCATTTTAAGCCAGATAGAGGAGTTTTTAGATGATTGAAACGGAGAAAAAAGAGGAGCGAGTCCTGCTCGTAGGTGTGGAATTGCAGGGCATGGACAATTTTGACCTCTCTATGGAAGAGTTGGCCAGTCTGGCTAAGACAGCTGGGGCAGTCGTTGTAGATAGCTACAGGCAAAAACGGGAAAAGTATGACTCCAAGACCTTCGTCGGCTCTGGTAAGTTGGAAGAGATTGCGCGGATGGTAGATGCAGAAGAAATTACTACTGTCATCGTCAATAATCGTTTGACTCCACGGCAAAATGTCAATCTAGAAGAAGTTCTGGGAGTTAAGGTTATTGACCGTATGCAGTTGATTCTGGATATCTTTGCCATGCGGGCTCGAAGCCATGAAGGGAAACTCCAAGTCCACCTAGCTCAACTCAAGTATCTCTTGCCTCGCTTGGTTGGTCAGGGGATTATGCTTAGCCGTCAGGCAGGTGGAATTGGTTCCCGTGGTCCAGGTGAAAGCCAGCTGGAACTGAACCGTCGTAGTGTTCGTAATCAAATCACAGATATCGAGCGCCAGCTCAAGGTGGTTGAGAAAAATCGGGCGACAGTCAGAGAAAAACGCTTGGAGTCAAGTACCTTTAAGATTGGTTTGATTGGTTACACCAATGCTGGGAAATCAACCATCATGAACACCTTGACCAGTAAGATCCAGTATGAAGCAGACGAGCTCTTTGCGACTCTGGATGCGACGACAAAGAGTATCCATTTGGGAGGTAATCTTCAGGTTACCTTAACTGATACGGTTGGCTTTATCCAAGATTTGCCAACAGAATTGGTGTCCAGTTTCAAGTCAACCTTGGAAGAAAGCAAGCATGTGGACCTTCTGGTTCATGTCATTGATGCCAGCAATCCTTATCACGAGGAGCATGAAAAAACGGTTCTGTCTATCATGAAAGACTTGGATATGGAGGATATTCCTCGCCTGACTCTTTATAATAAAGCAGATTTGGTGGAGGATTTCACGCCTACTCAAACGCCTTATGCCCTCATTTCTGCCAAGTCTGAGGATAGTCGTGAGAATTTGCAGGCTTTGTTTTTAGAGAAAATCAAGGAGATTTTTGAAGCATTTACTTTGCGCGTGCCTTTTTCAAAATCCTACAAGATTCATGATTTGGAAAGTGTGGCGATTCTTGAAGATCGTGACTATCAAGATGACGGTGAAGTGATTACAGGATTTATTTCCGAGAAAAATAAATGGAGGTTAGAGGAATTTTATGACTGATATTAAAACTTTGGCTCTAAAGTATGGAGGTTATACAAGTCTGGATAAGGTCTATCTGGATCAGCTTCTAGCTGGCAAAACAGAGCAAGAGCAGTTGGCTCTCATCACACCTCCTCCGAGTGTAGTCAATGCCTACTTTGCAGAACTTTATCAGAAAAAGAGCCCTCAGGCTGCGACGGATTATTTTGCAGAACTCAGTCAGGAACTGAACCTCTACAATGCTGAGCCAAGTTTCACCTTTGAAAATAAGCCCTTTATTCGTCTGAACCTATCTGGCAAATCCTTTGGCTTTTGCTATGAGAGGGAGGGACTTTGTCGCATTTTCTCAGAAGCTGAGGAAGCAATCACAGATAACTTGCTTTTTGAGATTGCGCAAATTTTCCCCCATCAACTCGTCTTTGAAGAGTCTGGAAAGATTTACATGAAAGCTGTCGGAGATGAGGAAGTTGTTAGTGTCAAAAATCTCACAGCCTTGACAGATTTGGAAAGTTTGGCTGATGGTCGCAAACGTCTCAAAGGCTACAGTCAAGAGGATTTACTGCAAGAAGCTGTTGCTTTCTCTGGCAGTCGCTATTTCCGATCGGAAAATCGCACAGCCATGTTATATATTGATTAATTAGAAAGTATCGAATGGATATTCAATTTTTAGGAACAGGGGCTGGTCAGCCCTCTAAAGCCCGCAACGTCTCTAGTCTCGCCCTGAAACTCTTGGACGAGATTAACGAAGTCTGGCTCTTTGACTGTGGAGAAGGAACGCAAAATCGCATTCTGGAAACCACGATTCGACCACGGAAGGTCAGCAAAATCTTTATCACTCACTTGCATGGAGACCACATCTTTGGCTTGCCAGGTTTTCTCTCTAGCCGTGCCTTTCAAGCTAATGAAGAGCAGACAGATTTGGACATCTATGGACCTCAAGGGATCAAGTCATTTGTCTTAACCAGTCTTCGTGTGTCAGGTTCTCGCTTGCCTTACCGCATTCATTTTCATGAGTTTGACCAAGATTCTCTAGGGAAAATCCTTGAGACCGATAAATTCACTGTGTATGCAGAGGAGCTGGACCACACTATTTTCTGCGTTGGTTATCGTGTCATGCAAAAGGACTTAGAAGGAACCTTGGATGCTGAAAAACTTAAGGCTGCTGGTGTTCCGTTTGGCCCGCTTTTTGGAAAAATAAAAAACGGTCAGGACGTTGTTCTCGAAGACGGAACTGCAATCAAGGCAGCAGACTATATCTCAGCACCTCGACCTGGTAAGATTATTACTATTCTGGGTGACACCCGAAAAACCAATGCCAGTGTGCGTCTAGCTGTCAACGCCGATGTCTTGGTTCACGAGTCGACTTATGGCAAGGGAGATGAAAAAATTGCTCGCAATCACGGTCACTCAACCAATATGCAGGCAGCACAAGTAGCAGCAGAAGCCGGTGCCAAGCGCCTCTTGCTCAATCATATCAGCGCCCGCTTCCTCTCAAAAGATATCAGCCAGCTCAAGAAAGATGCGACTACTGTTTTTGAAAATGTCCATGTGGTCAAAGACTTGGAAGAAGTGGAAATCTAGCAGTTATTGAAAGGACGAAGCATGTCTACTATTCTCATTACAGGAGCTAGCGGTGGCCTAGCCCAAGAAATGGTCAAACTCTTGCCAGATGACCAACTCATCTTACTAGGTAGAAACAAGGAAAAACTGTCGGAGCTATATGGAAATCATCCCCATGTAGAATTGATTGAAATCGATATTACTGATGACTCGGTTCTAGAATCTCTGGTAGCTGACCTCTATCTCCGTTATGGTAAAATTGATGTCTTAATCAACAATGCTGGCTATGGAATTTTTGAAGACTTTGATCAGATTTCTAATCAAGACATTAACCAGATGTTTGAGGTCAATACCTTTGCTCTGATGAATCTGTCTCGTCGTCTTGCGGCTCGTATGAAGGAGAGGGGAAAAGGGCATATCATCAATATCGTCAGCATGGCAGGTTTGATAGCGACTAGCAAGTCCAGTCTCTACTCAGCGACAAAGTTTGCAGCGATTGGATTTTCAAACGCTCTGCGCCTCGAACTGATGCCCTATGGTGTCTATCTAACGACGGTCAATCCAGGACCGATTCGTACTGCCTTTTTTGACCAGGCAGACCCAGATGGCAGCTACCTCAAGTCGGTTGACCGTTTTCTCTTAGAACCAGATGCAGTCGCTAGAAAGATTGTCAAAACCATAGGAAAAAACAAACGGGAACTCAATCTCCCAGTTTTGTTGAACCTAGCCCATAAGTTTTATACCCTCTTTCCCAAGCTAGCTGATAAGTTGGCAGGGGGAATCTTTAATTATAAGTAAAAAAGTTCCTTACAAAAGGAACTTTTTTATAATATTTAACTGAGTGTCAAAAATTGTTTGATTTTGTTTTAAAACTACATTCATATTTTTAAAATCCTCTACAAATTTTAGAAAAAACAATCAAAATTATGATTTTTTGTATTTAGAGCATTGAAATTCCCTATATTATTTTATAAAATAAGAGTAAAAGACTATGAAAAAGTAATACGCTTACAACGAAATGGAAGCGGTTACTAAAGGAGGATTTTATGGAAAAAGGCCATTGGAATCGTAAAAGAGTCTACAGCATTCGTAAGTTTGCCGTAGGCGCTTGCTCTGTTATGATTGGAACCTGTGCGGTTCTATTTGGAGGAAGTGTCGTTGGAGAATCACCAGTTTTCGCGGATGAAACTCCTATCACCCACACTGTGGAACAAGCAAAAGAGGAAAGTCCGGCAGTGGAGGAAAAAGAAGATCAAACTGTAGCAGAGCACAAGGATGCTGCAAGTGTCGACCAAAGTCAAGCTACTCCCATTGAAGCAAGCAAACCAGAGGTGAAAGAAGAGGAACCTGTAGCTCCAAAAGAGGAGAAAGCATCTCTAAAACCTGAAGAAACTGCTCCAAAGGTAGAATCTCAAGTTTCAAGTCAAGAAAAGCCTGTCAAGGAAGATTTGAAAGCTGCGACAAATGAAGAAGTGAATCAAATGATTGAAGATAGAAAAGTGAATTTTAATCAAAATTGGCACTTTAAACTCAATGCGAATCCTAAAGAAGCTGTGAAATCAGATGCCGATGTATCAACATGGCAAAAATTGGACCTTCCACACGATTGGAGTATCTTTAACGATTTTGACCATCAATCACCTGCTCAAAACGAAGGTGGACAGCTAAATGGTGGTGAAGCTTGGTATCGTAAGACCTTTAAACTTGATGAAAAAGACCTCAAGAAGAATGTTCGTTTGACTTTTGACGGTGTCTACATGGATTCTCAAGTCTATGTCAACGGCCAGTTAGTGGGACATTATCCAAATGGTTATAACCAGTTCTCATACGATATCACCAAATACCTTCACAAAGATGGTCGTGAGAATGTGATTGCTGTCCATGCTGTTAACAAACAACCAAGTAGCCGTTGGTACTCAGGAAGTGGTATTTACCGTGATGTGACCTTGCAAGTGACAGATAAGGTTCATGTTGAGAAAAATGGTACAACTATCTTAACTCCGAAACTGGAAGAACAGCAACACGGCAAGGTTGAAACTCATGTGACCAGCAAAATCGTCAATACAGACGATAAAGACCATGAACTTGTGGCAGAGTATCAAATCGTTGAACGTGGTGGTCAGGCTGTAACAGGCGTGGTTCGTACAGCAAGTCGTACCTTGAAAGCACATGAGTCAACAAGCCTAGATGCTATTTTAGAAGTTGAAAAACCAAAACTCTGGACAGTTTTAAATGACAAACCTGCCTTGTATGAATTGATTACGCGTGTATATCGTGATGGTCAATTGGTTGATGCTAAGAAGGATTTGTTTGGTTACCGTTACTATCACTGGACTCCAAATGATGGTTTCTCTTTAAATGGTGAACGCATTAAATTCCATGGCGTTTCCTTGCACCATGACCACGGAGCGCTTGGAGCAGAAGAAAACTATAAAGCAGAATATCGCCGTCTCAAACAAATGAAGGAGATGGGGGTTAACGCCATCCGTACAACTCATAACCCTGCAAGTCCTCAAACCTTGCAAATCGCAGCAGAACTTGGTTTGCTCGTTCAGGAAGAGGCCTTTGATACGTGGTATAATGGCAAGAAACCTTATGACTATGGTCGTTTCTTTGAAAAAGATGCCACTCACCCAGAAGCTAGAAAAGGTGAAAAATGGTCAGACTACGATCTTCGTACTATGGTCGAAAGAGATAAAAATAACCCAGCTGTCTTCATGTGGTCAATCGGTAATGAAATCGGTGAAGCCAACGGTGATGCTCATTCTCTAGCAACTGTAAAACGTTTGGTCAAAGTTATCAAGGATGTTGATAAGACTCGTTACGTTACCATGGGAGCAGATAAGTTTCGCTTTGGTGATGGTAGTGGTGGTCATGAGAAGATTGCCGAAGAACTGGATGCAGTTGGTTTTAACTACTCAGAAGATAACTACAAGAAACTTCGTGCGAAACATCCAAACTGGTTGATTTACGGCTCTGAGACATCTTCAGCAACCCGTACACGTGGAAGTTACTATCGCCCTGAACAGGAATTGAAACATAGTAACGGACCTGAGCGTAACTACGAACAGTCTGACTATGGTAATGACCGTGTTGGTTGGGGTAAAACTGCAACAGATTCATGGACTTTTGACCGCGACAATGCTGGCTATGCTGGACAGTTTATCTGGACAGGTACGGACTATATCGGTGAGCCAACACCATGGCACAACCAAAACCATACACCAGTTAATAGTTCTTACTTTGGAATCGTAGATACAGCTGGTATTCCAAAACATGACTTCTATCTCTACCAAAGCCAATGGGTTTCTGCCAAGAAGAAACCAATGGTACACCTTCTTCCTCACTGGAACTGGGAAAATAGAGAATTGGCATCGAAAGTTGAAGATTCAGACGGAAAAATCCCAGTTCGAGCATACTCAAACGCTGCAAGCGTAGAATTGTTCTTGAACGGTCAATCTCTCGGAGTTAAGAAGTTCAACAAAAAACAAACTAGTGATGGCCGTACCTACCAAGAAGGTGCCAATGCTAAGGAACTCTATCTTGAGTGGAAGGTTGCTTACCAACCAGGTACTTTGGAAGCTGTAGCTCGCGATGAAGCTGGAAAAGAAATTGCACGTGACAAGATTACCACTGCAGGCCAACCAGCAGGTGTTCGTCTTGTCAAGGAAGAACACGCAATCGCAGCAGATGGAAAAGACTTGACCTACATCTACTACGAAATCGTTGATAGTCAAGGAAATGTAGTGCCAACTGCCAATAATTTGGTTCGTTTCCAATTGCATGGACAAGGTCAACTGGTCGGTGTCGATAATGGGGAACAAGCCAGCCGTGAACGCTATAAGGCGCAAGCGGATGGTTCTTGGATTCGCAGAGCCTTTAACGGTAAAGGTGTTGCCATTGTCAAATCAACTGAACAAGCAGGCAAATTCACGCTAACAGCTCATTCAGATCTCTTGAAATCTGGTCAAGTAACAGTTTTTACTGGTAAGAAAGAAGGACAAGAAAAGACAGTTCTAGGAACAGAGGTACCAAAAGTACGTACTGTTATCGAGAAAGAACCAAAAATGCCGAAGACCGTCGCTTTTGTCTATAGTGATGGCAGTCGTGAAAAACGTCCAGTAACATGGTCTTCTGTTGATGTGAGCCAAGCTGGAGTTGTGACAGTTAAAGGCATGGCAGACGGACGTGAGGTAGAGGCTCGTGTCGAGGTTCTAGCAATTGCCAAAGAACTACCAACTGTTAAACGTGTTGCTCCAGGAACAGATTTAAATGCTGTTGATAAATACGTTTCTATCGCTGTAACAGATGGAAGCGTTCAAGAATACGAAGTGGATAAGTGGGAGATTGCGGCGTCAGATAAAGCCAAACTTTCAGTTGCTGGATCACGTATTCAAATGACTGCTCAATTAGGAGGAGAAATCATACATGCTACTCTTGTAGTAGAAGAAGGCAATCCTGCAGCACCTGTAGTGCCAACTGTAACTGTTGGCGGTGAAGCTATCGCAGGACTTACTAGTCAACATCCAATGCAATACCGCACTCTTGCTTACGGTGCATCCTTGCCAGAAGTTGTAGCAAGTGCTGAAAATGCGGATGTTACTGTAGTCCAAGCAAGTGCAGCAAACGGTATGCGTGCAAGCATCTTTGTTCAACCCAAAGATGGTGGTCCGCTTCAAACCTATGCAATTCAATTCCTTGAAGAAGCACCGAAAATTGACCATTTGAGCTTACAAGTGGAGCAAGCTAACGGTCTTAAAGAAGACCAAACAGTGAAATTGTCTGTACTTGCTCACTATCAAGACGGAACACAAGCAGTTTTACCAGCTGATAAAGTGACCTTCTCTACAAGTGGTGAAGGGGAAGTCGCAGTTCGTAAAGGAATGCTTGAGTTACATAAGCCAGGAGCAGTCACTCTCAAAGCAGAATATGAGGGGGCTACAGGTCAAATCGATTTCACGATCCAAGCCAATACTGAGACGAAGGTTGCGCAATCCATTCGTCCAGTAAATGTAGTGACTGACTTGCATCAGGAACCAAGCTTTCCAGCAACAGTAACGGTTGAGTATGACAAAGGTTTCCCTAAAACTCATAAAGTCACATGGCAAGCTATTCCAAAAGAAAAACTAGACCATTATCAGACCTTTGAAGTTCTAGGTAAAGTTGAAGGCCTTGACCTTGAAGCGCGTGCTAAAGTCTCTGTAGAAGGTATCGTTTCGGTTGAAGAAGTCAGTGTGACAACACCAATCGCAGAAGCGCCGCAATTACCAGAAAGTGTTCGTACCTACGATTCAAATGGTCACGTTTCATCTGCTAAGGTTACTTGGGATGCGATTCAATCAGACCAATACGCTAAGGAAGGTGTCTTTACAGTCACTGGTCGCCTAGAAGGTACGCAATTAACTACCAAACTTCATGTTCGTGTGTCTGCTCAAACTGAGCAGGGGGCAAACATTTCTGACCAATGGACCGGCTCAGAATTGCCACTTGCCTTTGCTTCAGACTCAAATCCAAGCGATCCTGTTTCAAACGTCAACGATAAATTGATTTCCTTTAATGACCGACCAGCCAACCGCTGGACCAACTGGAATCGTAGTAATCCAGAAGCTTCAGTCGGTGTTCTATTTGGAGATTCAGGTATCTTAAGCAAACGTTCCGTTGATAATCTAAGTGTCGGATTCCACGAAGACCATGGAGTCGGTGCACCGAAGTCTTATGTGATTGAGTATTATGTCGGTAAGACCGTTCCGACAGCTCCTAAAAACCCTAGCTTTGTAGGCAATGAAGAACATGTCTTTAACGATCCAGCTAACTGGAAACCAGTTACCAATCTAAAAGCCCCAGCTCAACTCAAGGCTGGAGAAATGAATCACTTTAGCTTTGATAAAGTTGAGACTTATGCTGTGCGCATTCGCATGGTTAAAGCAGATAATAAGCGTGGAACTTCTATCACAGAAGTACAAATCTTTGCAAAACAAGTTGCGGCAGCCAAACAAGGACAAACAAGAATCCAAGTTGACGGCAAAGATTTAGCAAACTTCAACCCTGATTTGACAGACTACTACCTTGAGTCTGTAGATGGAAAAGTTCCTACAGTAACAGCAAGTGTTAGCAGCAATGGTCTTGCTACCGTTGTTCCAAGTGTTCGTGAAGGTGAGCCAGTTCGTGTCGTCGCGAAAGCTGAAAATGGTGACATCCTAGGAGAATACCGTCTACACTTTACAGGCAATAAAGACTTACTCTCTCGTAAACCAGTTGCTGCGGTCAAACAAGCTCGCTTATTGCAACTAGGTCAACCACTTGAATTGCCAACTAAGGTTCCTGTTTACTTCACAGGTAAAGACGGCTATGAGACAAAAGACTTGACAGTGGAATGGGAAAAAGTTCCAGCAGAAAATCTGACAAAAGCAGGTCAATTTACCGTTCGAGGCCATGTCCTTGGTAGTGACCTCGTTGCTGAGTTCACTGTACGAGTGACGGACAAACTTGGTGAGGCTCTCTCAAACAACACTAACTATGATGAAAACAGTAACCAAGCCTTTGCTTCTGCAACTAATGATATTGATCCAAGTTCACATGACCGTGTAGACTATATCAATGATGGAGACCACAATGAAAATCGCCGTTGGACAAACTGGTCTCCAACACCATCTTCTAATCCAGAAGTATCAACAGGTGTTATTTTCCGTGAAAATGGTAAGATTGTAGAACGGACTGTTGCGCAAGCCAAACTTCACTTCTTTGCAGATAGTGGAACGGATGCGCCATCTAAACTCGTTTTGGAACGCTATATTGGTCCAGACTTTGAAGTGCCTACCTACTATTCAAACTACCAAGCCTATGATGCAGCCCATCCATTCAACAATCCAGATAACTGGGAAGCTGTTCCTTATCGTGCGGATAAAGATATTGAAGCTGGTGATGAAATTAACGTAACATTTAAAGCTGTGAAAGCCAAAGCCATGAGATGGCGTATGGAGCGTAAAGCAGACAAGAGCGGTGTTGCGATGATTGAGATGACCTTCCTTGCGCCAAGCGAATTGCCTCAAGAAAGCACTCAATCGAAGATTCTTGTAGATGGAAAAGAACTTCCTGATTTCGCTGAAAATCGTCAAGACTATCAGGTTACCTATAAAGGTCAACGTCCAAAAGTCTCAGTCGAAGAAAGCAATCAAGTAGCTTCAACTGTAGTAGATAGTGGCGATGATAGTCTTCCAGTACTTGTTCGCCTCGTTTCAGAAGGTGGAAAACAAGTCAAGGAATACCGTATCCAACTAGTCAAAGAAAAACCAGTTTCTGAGAAAACAGCTCCTGCCATTCAAGAAGAGAATCCAAGTCTTGAGGTTGTCGAAAAGGAACTTGCCTTCCAGACTGTTGAAAAAGAAGATTCAAGTCTATATGTAGGTGAAAGCCGTGTAGCACAAGAAGGACAAGTTGGTAAGGAACGCATTCTTACATCTGTTAGTCCAGACGGAACTCGTGAAGAGAAACTCCGTGAAGTGATCCAGGTTCCTGTTAATCGGGTTCTTCTCGTTGGAACTAAACGAGGTACGGCTCAACCGCTTGATGGTGTCAAAGATTTGGTTCATCACAAGCCAGAGCTCCTAGTGGAAGAAGAGGAAGTTGATTTCCAAGTTCAGGAACGTAAGACTGACAAACTTTATGTGGGTGAAAGTCGTGTCCTTCAAGAAGGTCAAAAAGGTGTTCGTGTCCACCTAGTAGAAGTCGAAAACGGTAAGCGTACATCGAAAGAAACCTTTGATAAGATAGTTGCGCAAGATCGTATCGTGGAAGTAGGAACTAAACGTGGTACGGCTCAACCGCTTGATGGTGTCAAAGATTTGGTTCATCACAAGCCAGAGCTCCTAGTGGAAGAAGAGGAAGTTGATTTCCAAGTTCAAGAACGTAAGAACGATAAACTTCCAGTGGGGCAAACTCGTGTGATCCAAGAAGGCCAAAAAGGTGTTCGTGTCCACCTAGTAGAAGTCGAAAACGGTAAGCGTACATCGAAAGAAACCTTTGATAAGGTAGCAGCACAAGATCGTATCGTGGAAGTGGGAACTTCTGTAGCACAAGAAGAACCAAATCCACAAGTTTCTGTCAATCCAGATGCGCACCAACTGGCTCAAACAGGAGCACAATCTCAAGAAGAAAAAGTGACACAAGCTGAAAAAGGTCACCTTCCAAATACAGGAAGTGAGTCTCAGGTGTCAGCTTTAGCAGCAGGATTGGCTATCTTGGGCTTAGGTGCAGGCCTTGCAGCTACTACTCGCAAAAAAGAAGACTAAGTTTAGTTACAAGCTAAATTGAACAGGAAAAGGCCAGAGTGACGCTCTGGTCTTTTTCGTCTGAGTTGTAATAGTAAATAAATGTTTAGAATAGTCAATCCTATTCCAAATGGATTTTGTTCAAAATTCATAAAGTGCTCTTCACACTTATAAAAAGAGAGGTCGTGTTTGAAAATAATTGATAAATATGCTACAATAGTAGGCACTGGAAATTTTTATAAATGATTTTTTTATGAGAAAAATCGGAAAAAATCCATTCAACTTTCGAAGGATCATGATCAGATGAGAAAGCGTAAAATTCCTTACCTTTCAGAGATTTGGTATGGGAATGGTTTTTTTAGATGTTAATCATGGTGACAGAGTTGATATACTTATAAAAATTTTAAGGATTAAGTAAATCCGTTTATGCATTTGATAATGTTCAAATAGAAAAAATGGAAGAACAGGTGTTCTCACATGAAAATATTCAAGGATAGAAGAGAAGCTCCAAGTAGATTTACACTCATGAGGTGCTCCTGTATTTCGTAGATGAAATATCATGGTAAGCCAGTTAATCCTATCTTGATTATCAGTGGGATGAGCCTGTTTTCTTGGGTTGTCTTGCTGTTACGATGGTATATGAACATTGCTAGAAAATGATCGCAAGACTAGCTAAATATAAAGAATAAAGGATGACAGATGAAACATTTCGGTCTTAAGAAACAGAAACGAACAAGTATTTTTTTCCGAAGAGCAATTTTTACAATTTTGATCATTGCGATCTATTTACTTGGTCGCCATATTTTACTTCCAGGATACAATGGCAATACAGGTTTTTCACAAATAACTGAGCAAAATCCCTTGGCCTATTTGTATTCCTTGGCAGGAGTAGATGTCTCTCAGATTTCCATGTTTTCTCTGGGATTAGGTCCATGGATTACGACGATGATTGTCTGGCAGGTCATCAACTTGAATAAAAGTTGGAATATCCAGTCCTGGTCATTGAAAAAAGCGGATTTTGTGCAAAAGATTCTCACTTTGATTTTTTCCGTGTTACAAGGGATAGCTGTTATGTACACGGCTCGTTCGGAAAATGGACGCTTTTTGCTTCTTGTAGATGATTGGATTTATAATATGGCTGTGCTAGCAACTGTTGTAGCAGGAAGCTTTGTTATTATCTGGTTGGCTGGTTTGAATGTTAGCAAGGGAGTAGGCGGGCAGACAATTATTATTATTTCAGGAATTCTGCTACAATTTGCTAACCAATTAGTGGTATTGATAGGACAATCTGTTTTTTCTAAAGAAGGATTAGCCTTTCTAGTAGGTGCGGCGATCTCATTTTTGCTCTTGGGCTATATCGCTGTGGTCTGCGAGAGAGCTGAAATTCGTTTGCCTCTAAATCGAGTCATGCTAAGTAGTCGTTACTACGGCAAATCTTACCTCCCTATCAAATTTCTTCCCTCTGGGGGAATGCCTATTATGTATGCCTCGAGTGTTATTATGTTGCTTCAGTTGGTATTAGACTGGTTTGGACATGGTTTTACAAAAAATTTTGGTAGTTTATTTGACTTTACAAAACCCCTAAGTTTAGCCTTTTACCTGCTTGCTATCTATCTTCTTGCAATTTTATTTGCCTATATCAACTTAGAACCAGAAGAAACAGCGAAACGTTTACAACGTCAAGGAGAATACCTAGATTATATCCAGCCTGGGAAAGCAACTTTAAAAGTTTTGAAACATTACATTTCCTTACAATCTAACGTAGGAGCACTCTACCTGATCGTTTTTATTGGTTTACCCTATTTCATTAATTTCTTCCTACCTCTTCCAAATTTGCTTTTGACTATACCAAGTACATTGATCATTTTAGTCAGTATGCTCTTGCCTTTGCATGAAGAAATACGTATCTTGAGAATTGGGACTTACTACCACAAAGAATTAGAATTTAAAGGAGAATAGAGGGATATGTTTTACTTTGTACCATCTTGGTATAGACAAGATCGGAAATGGTATTCTACCACCCTGCCTTTCTATTACGTGTCTAAAAATATGATGTTTGATGATGCGGTGAATTTGCTGCGAATGTTTCAGCAATCAGGAGAGGCAAATACCACTCTGATTTTGAACTATTCACCACATATTCGAACCTTTCTTTATCAGCAAAGAATATTGCCAGAAACTGTATGGAATCTATTTGATACCATACAAGGTCTGACGGATGTATCTGTACGTAAAATTCGTCTGGAAGATATTAAATGGCCTCAAGGAGTAGAATTCTTCTATACTCCTTTTATGATTGAGGTATATTTAAATCAAGAACACTATGCTAAAATTAACTTTTCACAAACAGGTAATTTCTTTGATATTACTTATTTTGAGGGTGGGCAGACAAATCATCAGCTAATTTTTGATGATCGTGGATTTGTTTCAAGTATCATCTATTTTGAAAATGATCAACCTTACTACCAAGATTATTTAAATTTACAAGGTATATGGCAGTTTAGGGAATTTTTGGGTACAGAAAATCATCAAGTACTTATCAACCCTGAGGCACAGGCTACATTTACAAAAGAAGTTTACCGAGATATCGAAGAATTGATCAATGAAAAACTAGATCAGTATTTAACTTCTTCGCTAACCAAGGATGATACGATTGTGATTTCGTCAGATGTGCAGCACAATCACTTTTTCCAAAAGATTAAGGAAAACCATCATGTTATCTTGTCTTTTTTTGGAGATCGCTATCCAATTACAAACCAGGAGCAGCTGCTAACGGATTTGACAGACACGCCGTTCTTCGTTGTTGATAGTTTAAATAAAATTGAAACGATAGCAGCTAATGTTGATCTAGAACAGTTGCCAGGATTTTATGAGATTCCGCCTTATGATACTCATCTAAACCTAGGACATAGTCAAAGAAAAAAAGAGTTAATTGTTTACGTCAATTACGACAATCTACCAGCAGATCAAATTCAATATGTGTTTACGACTTTGTTTGAAATGATGTTGAAAAATGAATGGATTGACTTGCTGGTTGGAACACAAAGTCAGGATTTTGGCCGAGAGGCCTATATAAAACAGGTACTAGAAAACTATCGAACTCTTAAGCCAGAATATGAACAAGAATTGATTTTTGTTGATAAAGAGAAGAGAGCGAGAGGTGAGAACCGAGTTCTTGATGATGAAGAGGAGATTGTTCGCGAACGGATTGATATTGAAACCATTCATAGCGACAGCGATTTGATTAAAGTTCTGAAGTACGTTCGTATTATACTAGATTTGGGAACTCCAGCTGATGTGTTGACTCAAATCGCTGGCATTAGTGGAGGGATCCCTCAGGTTAACTTGTATAGTTCTTCTTATGTGAAGCATGGAGAAAATGGTTGGATTCTAGATGATATTTCGGATTTTGAAGAGGCACTCTTATACTACCTCACAAACTTAGAACATTGGAATCAATCTCTAGTTCACTCAGTCAAGAAGATTGAACAGTATACAAGGGGTGAGATTGTCGATATGTGGAAAAATACCATAAAGGAATTAAAAGGAAATGAAAAAAATTAGTGTTTTGCAAATTGCTGATGAAAATTGGCAGGAGCAATATGAAATTCCTAGTAATATAAAATGGACATTTGTCAAACCAGAAGACATCGTCTCTTTATTGCCAGAAGATATCGGGATCTTAAATAGAGAAGTTGAGGCGGAAAACGGGAAAAAAAAGAAGAAAAAAGTAGACAGACCGTTTGATGTCGTGTTGGTAGATACTGCTGAATATTTAGAGTATGTCACTATCTTGGATCAGAAAATTCAGGTTTACCGTCTGTTCTATCATGAGCGTTGTCAAATCACTACAAAAACGCTGGAACGATTTCTTTTGCGTAAAAAAGCTGTGAAAACAAATTTTGAAAATCCAGAGCAGATGCTACATATATTTTCACGTGGTTTTTTCTCCAAGCAAAATGGAACGAAACTAAGTGTTAATCATCTAGTCGCTGCACCATCTTTTGAGGGGCAAGTCAGTTATGAAGGGACAAATTACCTTCGTTTGTGTGGCCGATACGGCGAGGATTATCAGACTATTGCGACCTATCAACATAATGTTTTTCTGAGTGGGGAAATGCCTTTAGATCTGTGGCCTGAGTTCAGGGTTTCAGAAGGTTGTTCAATCCGCTACGTTGTTAAAGGTTTTCCAGCTGGAAATTCTCCCATGCAAGAATGGATTTATGATGAAACGAGCTTTGACCGATCTCTGACGTTAGATGTAAATGATTCGTATTATTTGAGTATCAGCATTCAAGCAAAAGGACAAGGAATTGTAAAACTTGGTCCCTGCCACTATCGAGACTCCCATCTAGGCTATGGAGACTTGTTAGTCGGAGGAAAACGAATTAGCGATAAAAATAGAGAAGAACTGATTTATTTCTTCCATCCAGGAGATTTGAAACCACCGTTGAACATCTATTTTTCAGGGTACCGTCCCGCAGAGGGATTCGAGGGATACTGGATGATGAATAATTTGGAATCGCCATTCTTACTAGTAGGGGATCCGCGTTCAGAGGGGGGCGCTTTCTATCTTGGATCGGAGGAGCTGGAACAAAAACTTCTCCAAGTGGTTCATAACTGCTTAGATGAACTTGGTTTTACGAAGGAACAACTGACCTTGTCAGGTTTATCAATGGGGACTTTTGGCGCCCTTTACTATAGTTCTAAGTTGGAACCTCATGCCGTCATTGTCGGAAAACCTCTTGTCAACTTAGGAGATATGGCAGAAAATGAGTCAACTATTCGTCCGGGAGGATTTCCAACGTCACTGGATTTGGTGTACCGCACAATAGGAGAATTATCAAGTGAAGCTACAGCTCAGCTTAACGAACGTTTCTGGACGGCTTTTGAGTCAGCTGATTTCTCAAGAACAAAATTCATTATCTCCTTTATGTATCAAGATGACTATGATATGTCGGCCTATCCCGATATGCTGGATGAGTTAGGACAGCGAGATTACCGCGTCAGCGTTATCAGTAAGGGGTTGACTGGACGACACAACGATGATACACAAGGTATTGTTGAATGGTTCTTTAATCAATATAAAACGCTATTAATGAATAGTTTTGAAAGGGAGTTTAAATCGTGAGATACAAGGAAGAAGTCTATTTTGCTTATTGGGATATCCAAAGCGTATCTCAGTATCTATACGGTTCATCTGTCAGACTGTTAGACGGTGGTCATGTTTTGTATGAAAACCAGTTCATGCCTTCGGGGACAGTTATTCATGAATGGCACTCACGGGCAAACTATCAGGCTTTACGCAATACGAGTCAGCTTCCTGAATTGAAACGTGGGCAAAACTATATCTTTGGCAGTCATATAGAAACCATCCCAGAAAATTCAACATACTTAAAAGTTGAATTTATGGATGCTCGAGATGAAGAAATTTCGAATCAAATCATTAAACAGGGAGAGAGAGTGAGCATATGCGTTCCAGATAGTACACAATATTACAAGGTGCAGTTAGTCAGCTCGGGTTGTCATCGCTTCCTGTTTGAAGGGATTTATGTTGCTGAGGAGCAGTTAGCGGATTATACAGTGGATCGCTACTGGATATCTGATTTACTTCATCAGGATTCCGAGAAAGAAACGATGTATGTTTGCTTTACTGAACCCGAACTCAATCGAACAGGTTTTATCCCAGAACATGTTCGTGAACATTTCTCAAATGTATTGATTGTTAATTCGTCTTATAGGGAAGCACTCCTATACATGGAGGAACGTTTTTACGAAACCTTGCTTGAAACGATTGAAGAATTAGCGCAAGAGCATCTTTTTGAAAAAGTGGCTTTTGTTGGTTACGGAGCGATTTCTAATATTGCGGCCCTGCATTATTCCAAACAATTTGGAAATTCATACGCTCTTGTGACGGATGAGTTTTTAAGTGAACTAGATTATCAACGCTTGCTGGAACGTTATCGTAATCGAGTAAATCCGCCTATTTTTAAAGAATTATTGCTGCAGCAATTTAATCCGACAAAAGTTAAGGAATATGCGAACTTGAAGACTAGACCACGTGAACTAGCAAACATTGAAAATTTATTAGATAAGTCATTTTTACTTCAAGCGATTGACTTGGAGAAGATTGAAGAGTGGATGAGAAAAAATGAAAACTAAACGATTCAATTTGACCAACTCCTATAAACTAATGCGTTACAAAAAGATTTTGGAGAAGGTTAATAAACTATCTGATAGTTATGCAGCTATGTCAAATGAGAAACTGCAAGCTCAGACAAAATGGTTTAAAGAACGCCTTTCTGGAGGAGAAAGCTTGCAGTCCATTTTGCCAGAAGCGTATGCAACCATTCGTGAGGCGGCCAAGCGTGTATTAGGATTATATCCTTATGATGTTCAGGTTTTAGGAGCCTTGGTTATGCAAGACAATCAGATTGCAGAAATGAGAACAGGGGAAGGAAAAACCTTGACAGCTATCCTTCCTTTATACCTAAATGCCTTGACGGAAAAAAGTACGATCTTAGTCACGGCCAATGAATATTTGGCAGCGCGTGATGCTAAACAAATGGCACCCGTTTTTCGATTTTTAGGAATGACAGTTGGGGTTGGTGTCTCGGACGATCCGACAAAAAAACTTAAAATTCCTCAAAAACAACAAATCTATAAGAATGATATTGTCTACACAACACATAGTGCGTTAGGGTTTGATTACCTAGAAGAAAACTTGGCGACATCTCAATCAAAGAAGTTTTTGCCAAAATTTTATTTTTGTTTGGTCGATGAAGTAGATGCAGCCTTGCTAGATAGTGCGCAGATGCCTCTAATCATTTCAGGTTCTCCTCGGGTTCAATCCAACCTCTTTCTCTCGTGTGATGAGTTTGTAAAAACTCTAAAAGAAGGGGAAGATTTTAATTTAGACTCTACTCGGACGTCTGTATGGTTGACGAGAAAAGGAGTAAAGGAAGCAGAGGTTTATTTCCGCGTTCAGAATGCCTATGATCCAGATAATTACCAGCTCATTCGCCAAATTAACCTAGCTTTGAGAGCTAACCACTTATTTGAAAAAGATCGTCAGTACACAGTGGATAATGGCGAAGTTAAACTAATGGATGAGGCGACAGGACGTCTCTTGGAAGGAAATAAACTCCAATCAGGACTACACCAAGCACTAGAAGCCAGAGAACGTGTGAAAATCACATTGGAAACACGTTCGATGGCCTCTATTACCTATCAAAATTTATTTAGAATGTTTCCAAAATTAGCAGGAATGACGGGTACTGGTAAGGTTTGTGAGGATGAGTTCAGAGACGTTTACGACTTGGGAGTCGTAGTTGTTCCTACACGAAAACCCAATTTACGAATTGATTATCCAGATGAAATCTATCTCACGATTCCTCAAAAATTATATGCTTCATTGGAGTATATCAAAAAATTACATAAAAAAGGTCAGCCAGTTTTAATTGCGACAGGATCAGTTGGAATGTCTGAGATTTATTCTATGCTCTTACTCCAAGAGGGAATCGCCCATAATGTGTTGAACGCCCATAATGCAGCGAAAGAGGCTGAGATGATCGCCCTGGCTGGTAGACGTTCTGCAGTGACGGTAGCAACATCAATGGCAGGTCGTGGAACAGATATTATCTTGGAAGAAGGGGTTGCTGAGTTGGGTGGACTTGCTGTTGTTGGAACAGAGAGAATGTCCAGTGAGCGAGTGGATTTGCAGCTTCGCGGTCGTGCCGGACGACAAGGCGCTCCAGGGTTGAGCAAATTCTTTATTTCTCTTGAGGATGATCTTATTTCCAAGTCTGGTAGCAAATGGATTAGTGAGTACTATCACAAAGAAATTGCAAAACCAGAGGAAAAACAAAAGATTCATTTGACCTCTCGTCGTATTAGACATGCGGTTGAAGAGGCTCAGAAGAATAGTGATAACGCGTCAGCGGCTTCCAGACGTTCAACGGAACGATATGATGAAAGTATCCGTATTCAGCGACAGATTATCTACAATAAGCGTAATAAGCTCATCTCTCATCCAGACTTTGATTTGACTTATTTCTTGTCTATCCTATCGGATGCAGTGGATATTTATACAAGTAAAACACCGTTTAAAGAGCGGGCGGATTTATTTCGCTTTGTTTTGGATAACATTAGTTATTACTGCGAGGATATTCCAGATGATCTAGATGTCACGGATTTACGGCAAGTTAAAAAGTTTTTATCTGACCTCCTTGTTTCAGAATACCAGCAGAAAAAAGATAAAATCAAGGATTCAGAGTTGTTCAATCAATTTCAACGAACTGTCGTTTTGAGAGCGATAGATGACTGTTGGGTTGAGCAAGTTGACTATTTACAGCAATTTCAAGGTTTGGTGTCTAGTCAAGGGTATGCCCAAAAAAATCCTGTCTTTGAGTTTCATAAAGAAGCTTTTAAATCATACAAAAGAATGAATGCAGATATAAATCTAAACATTATAAAAAACATGGCATTGAGTTACATTAATATTAAGCCTTCTGGGAAGTTAGAAGTTTTCTTTGGCTAATACTTTGACAGATTCTGTTGTAGACTTTATAATGATGATATAACTGTATTTTTGGAGAAAATCATATTATGAGCAAAAATAATAACGAAGAGCTAAAGGGATTTAAACGTTTGATATCAAAGTTTAAGCAAAAGGGTAGGGAAGATAGTGATTACCGTAGCCTGGATGCAACTAAATCAAAGCCCGTCAGTCGAAAACTCAAAGAGCAAAAGGAAATTATTCTGAGTGCTAGTGAAGATCTTGAGTTACCAACAGAATCAGTTTCTGTCATGGAAGCCTTAGAAGACTTTCAGGAAAGGAACAGTTTGGGAGTGGCTGACTTGATAAGGAATGTTAGTCAGAGCTTGTCAACTAGCGCTTTAGCTTCCCTCAGCCTTTCTGTCGCAGATTCGTACAGTGAGTCGTTTAGCCAGAGTATATCAGCAAAAGGATTCTCGCTTCGAGAGTCCATGTCTGAGAACTACTCATTAGTGGTCTCTTCTTCAGAATCTGAATTTGAGTCCCTTTCCTTGGTTGATAGCCTCTCTGTTTCTGAGCATTTGACAGGGGAGTCCCTTTGTCAGGATACGGATGCATTCTCTTTGAGTGAAAGTATTGCATACTCCGAGTCCCTTTCTTATGATCAAAATCCTAGTGTCTCCGAGTCCCTTTCCTTGAGTGAATCGGAACAAGCGAGTCAGAGTGTCTCCGAGTCTGAGTTCTATAGCCTGAGTCAGAGTGAGTGGGAATCTATATCCGAATCCCAAAGTCACTCAGAATCAGAGTGGTCGAGTTCTTCCGAATCAGAACAAGCAAGTCAGAGTATTTCCGAGTCAGAGTTCTATAGCTTAAGTCAGAGTGAGTGGGAATCCATATCCGAATCCCAAAGTCACTCAGAATCAGAGTGGTCGAGTTCTTCCGAATCGGAACAAGCGAGTCAGAGTGTCTCCGAGTCTGAGTTCTATAGCCTGAGTCAGAGTGAGTGGGAATCGATTTCCGAATCCCAAAGCTCTTCAGAATCAGAGTGGTGGAGTTATTCCGAATCAGAACAAGCGAGTCAGAATGTCTCAGAGTCGGAGTTCTATAGCCTGAGCCAGAGTGAATGGGAATCCATATCTGAATCCCAAAGTCACTCAGAATCAGAGTGGTGGAGCTCTTCCGAATCAGAGCAAGCGAGCCAGAGTGTTTCCGAGTCCGAGTTCGATAGCCTAAGCCAGAGTGAGTGGGAATCGATTTCTGAATCTCAAAGCCACTCAGAATCAGAGTGGTGGAGTTCTTCCGAATCGGAACAAGCGAGTCAGAGTGTTTCCGAGTCTGAGTTCTATAGCCTAAGCCAGAGCGAGTGGGAATCCATATCCGAATCCCAAAGCCACTCAGAATCAGAGTGGTGGAGCTATTCCGAGTCCGAGTTCTATAGCCTGAGCCAGAGTGAGTGGGAATCCGTTTCGGAATCTCAAAGCCACTCAGAATCAGAGTGGTGGATCTATTCCGAATCAGAACAAGCAAGTCAGAGTGTCTCTGAGTCCGAGTTCTATAGCCTGAGTCAGAGTGAGTGGGAATCCATATCCGAATCCCAAAGCTCTTCAGAATCAGAGTGGTGGAGCTATTCCGAATCGGAACAAGCGAGTCAGAGTATCTCTGAGTCCGAGTTCTATAGCTTGAGTCAGAGTGAATGGGAATCCATATCCGAATCCCAAAGCTCTTCAGAATCAGAGTGGTGGAGTTTTTCCGAATCGGAGCAAGCAAGTCAGAGTGTCTCCGAGTCTGAGTTTTATAGCTTGAGTCAGAGTGAATGGGAATCGATTTCCGAATCTCAAAGTCACTCAGAATCAGAGTGGTGGAGCTATTCCGAATCAGAACAAGCAAGTCAGAGTGTTTCCGAGTCTGAGTTCTATAGCCTAAGCCAGAGCGAATGGGAATCGATTTCCGAATCTCATTCCTTGAGTGAGATGATTTCTCATCTACTTTCTGAGTCCGAATCCTTAAGTCAAAGTCAACAAATATCTGAATCTTTAAGTCAAAGTCAGAGTGTAGCTGATTCGGTGAGTTTCAGGAAAGCATCCCTATCTCAATCCTATAGTATGTTAGAATCAGAATTTGGTTCCTATAGACAGAGTGTGGCGGAGACAGAAGTATTCGCGCATGACTTGCATGTTTCGGAACGTCTGTATAAGAGCCTCTCTGAACTGGATATGAGCCCTCTAACTCACCAGCAAAAAGTGCAAGAAGTGATGACACCTGAAATTTCTGAAGAAGAATTGTCTCAAGCACATATTGCTGAGGAGCAACAGGAGCTTGAAAATAGAGAAGAATCAATAAAGAATGTAGATTTGCAAGACTCTCTGAAACACCTGTCTCACTATTCAGAATCAAATGGAACAAATTTAAGGATGACGGAACGCCAACTCTATCACCTACTCAGACCAGGTTCGCAGCCCCTAGCACGTGACTTAAGAAATGTTGCAAGTGAATTGTCTGGTTTGGCTGCTATTACTCAAAAAAGGGAAGATGAGAAATCCTTCTAAACAGAACTTGCAATCATTAAATAGAAATAATAAAAATCAAAAGGAGCCACTATGATTAGAAATATGATGTCAAATAGTAACAAAGGTTTGGGTACTACAGATGTATTACCAGTTGACCAGTCTCGGATAGAAGTTCTGAATGGAACAGTTGACTACAAAAATGTACCTTTAGGATCTTATGATATCCTAGGGAGATTTGCTTCAGTAGGTCAGAGAGATTATACGGAAGAGCTGAATTTAATTCAATCAATGGGTTTCAATGCCTATAGAATCTCGATCTCTTGGGCACGCATCTTTCCAAATGGTGAAGAGTTGCAGCCGAGTGAAGAGGGATTGAAATATTATGAAGCAATCATCGATGACGTATTAGAAAAAGATATCGAACCGATTGTGACCTTGAGTCACTTTGACCTTCCGCTGAATTTATACGAAAAATATGGAGCTTGGAAAAGCCGCAAGATGATCGAACTCTTTGAGCGTTACGCAGAAGCTGTCTTTCAGTACTTTAAGGACAAAGTGAAGTATTGGATTACCTTCAATGAGTTCAACGTTTTGCACCATTTGCCGTTTCTTGGTGGAGGATTGTCTTTTGGAGCAGATGACAATCAAGAACAGGTGATTTGGCAAGCAGCTCATTATCAATTAGTTGCTTCTGCACGTGCAATCAAGCTCGGAAAAACAATCAACCCAGAGTTTCAGTTTGGTGGGATGATGGTTGTTAGTAAAAACTACAGTCAGCAAACTGAAAATGCTATTGATGTAATGGAAGCAGAAGTCAAAGATAGGGAAAATTATTTGTTTACAGACGTGCAAGTGCGTGGATACTACCCAAATCACTTTTTGCGTCGTTTAGAACGTGATCAAATCGCCTTGGATATTGAAAACGACGACCTCTTTGTCCTAAGAGATGGGAAAATTGACTTTGTCAGCTTCAGTTATTATGCATCAAGCAATTCCCAAGAAGTTTTTATCAACAAATATGCAAGTAATGGCCAAAATCAAAATCGCATAGATTCTGTGGGACTTCGTCTCGTGATGAACAATCTTTACGATCGTTACCAAAAACCACTCTTCGTCGTGGAAGATGATGTGGTCTTGGATGATTCAAATAGCGTAGCAACTGAAGAATTGAAAACAAACATCCAAGAGATCGTGAAAACAGTTGAGTATGATGGTGTGGAATTGCTTGGCTATACACCGCTTACTTGGACGGAACTAAATTTTTAAAATAGGAAGTAATAACTGAATTTCTTCTACCCTAGAAGTAGTGTTCGTATTTTTACTTTTGAAAATGTCTGATCTATCAATCAGACATTTTTTTAGAAATAGATGGACTTTAAGCTAAGTTCGGGTTTTGCTTGATAGCAGCTTAGGATATTTTCCTTGTTTGGAGCTTAGAAAAGAATAGCAATTTGCGCTATTTTATGCTACAATGGGGAGTAGTGGTGTAAATCAGAATAAGTAAGGAATAGAGGGAGCAAAATGAGACTGAAGAAAACATTGTTCGGTAACTACCGTGCTAAGGAAGTCGAAGATTGTATCGAAGCATTAGAGGAAGGATTCGATCGTGAAATTCAAAAGAAGAATGAAAAAATCGAATCTCTACGTAAAAAAATCGACTCTATGAAGAATCAAGAAAAAGAGATCGGTGAAGCAGTCATTTATGCCAAATCTCTTGTCATTGAAGCTCATGATAGGGCCGAAAAAGAAGCTAAAGAAGTGTTAGAAAAGGCACAAAAAGACTACTTGGATACGAGAGAATCTATTCTCGAAGAAATCGATACTCTGACCAAAAAACGGGCAGAGGCTGAGAGATTGTATAATTTACAAAAAGAAAAAATTAAAAATATTATCAGTCGAATTGATGATTTTCTAGAACTGGACGATATCGATGGTAAACCAAAAGATATCAAAAAAATTCAAGAATTGCGTAAAGAACTTGATAGACCAGAAGAAGTTGCTAAGGAGAAAGAAGAGGAGGTGCCTGAGAGAGAGAAAGTCCATCTCGAACAACCCCTTGCAAAAACAGGAACAGATAGTACCATCTCTGTCAGCTACATCACTTCACGTCGCGCAAAACCTAAAAAGAAAGACGAAGATAAGTTAGATGATGATAAGGGCAAGAGAATCAAACGTCTTTCAAGAATTAAACGAGATAACTTTTTGTAAGAGGATAATCAAATATGACAATTTATAACATCAATTTGGGGATTGGCTGGGCGAGTAGCGGTGTAGAATATGCGCAGATCTACCGTGCAAAATTGCTTCGTAGTGTGGGCTTAGAAGCGAAGTTCATCTTTATGGATTTTATATCTGCTGATAACATTGAACATTTGACAAAGAATATTGGCTTTGAAGATTCTGAGGTTATCTGGCTTTATCAGCATTTTACAGATGTCAAAATTGCACCGACGACCTATACGTTAGCGCAGGTCTTAGCGAGTTTCGATAAAGAGCCTCTCGAAATTATCCGCGACACCGATATGAAGACGATTCGACTAGTATTTGGTGATGGTGATTTTGTAACTTGTTATGCCTGTGATATGGATAAAGAGTTGATTGAACGCGCCGAAATTGTTTCGCGTGGTTGTTTGATTCAAAAAGAGTACTACACTTATACAAAGAATTTTGTTGAGTATTTTAGTCCGATGAATGGTCATGCGCAATTATATCAACGTACCTGGCTCAATGAAGATGGTAGTGTGGCCTATGAAGAAATCATCAATGAAGTCGATGGTAGACAGGAAACGCAAGTCTATCGTTTCCCAAATCATGTTTTCTATTCTAAGCAAGAGTTTGTCGCGCATTTTATGAGAAGTCTAGCTTTGACGGACAAAGATTTGTTGATCTTAGACCGAGAGACAGATATTGGTCAAGCTATCTTTGCTAATAAGGGCGATGCAAAGCTAGTCGTAATCGTTCATGCAGACCACTTTAGTGAAAATCCTGCTGAGAAAGACTATATTTTGTGGAATAACTATTATGAGTATCAGTTTGAACATGCCGAAGAAGTGGACTATATCATCAACTCGACCGATGCGCAAACGAACCTACTCAAAGAACAATTCGCTCAATATACAACCATCAAACCAAAGGAAATCTTGACTATTCCAGTGGGAAGTCTGGATCAATTGCGTCATCCAGAAGGCGAGCGCAAGCCGTTTGGATTGATTACAGCTTCGCGCCTAGCCAGTGAAAAGCATATCGATTGGTTGATTCACTCCGTAGCGAAGGCGCATGAGCAATTACCTGAAATCACTTTTGATATCTATGGTACGGGTGGCGAAAGAGCCATGTTGGAGCAGTTAATTCATGAGTTAAATGCAGAAGACTATATCCGTCTGATGGGGCATCACCACATGGCAGATGTGTATCGAAATTACTCTGCTTACCTGTCTGCCTCCACAAGTGAAGGGTTTGGTTTGACCTTGTTAGAGGCGGTTGGCTCTGGTCTGCCAATTATTGGTTTTGATGTACGTTATGGAAATCCAACCTTTATCCGTGATGGGGAAAATGGCTACTTGATTCCTGAGGCGCGTCCAGATGATCTGGATGCAATGACAACGGAATACGCAGAAAAGATTGTCCAGCTATTTACTCAACATTCCCAAGAAGATCTATCCCGTGTATCCTACGAGGTGGCAGAACCATATCTTGATGAACATATTGCCCAGCGTTGGTATGATCTTGTTCAATCTGCACAGCATCAGTAGGGATTCGAAAAGAAAGGCATAAACACTATGATTTGTTTATTTGAACGCTATGATCAAGCGAGTTTTGATTTACTACGTTCACTTAAGGCAGCTGGACTAGACTGCCCTGTTGTCGTGATCCGAGACGATGGTTACCTCGCACCTGATGTCGAGTCGCCTTACAGTTACTTTACTGGAGATGTGGCTTCAGAGGACGATCTACCTCTTTATTTTAACCTTGTTCCGAAACCTCATTTGTGGGAAATTCGCTCGAGCAATGTTAATGGTGAAATCTTGGATATGGGTAAGAAACGTGCCAATATCTTTTACCGTCAACCGACACACGAACGTCGCGTGCGTGCAGTCGAGTGGTTGGATGATCAAGGTCGTGTACGCGCTGCTGACATTTACAATCGCAAGGGACGTCTCTTTGCACAGATTACCTATGATGATGCTCAGCGTCCAACTCATACACGTTACTTTAATCAAGATAACGTGACGGTGATTATGGAAAATCATCTAACAGAGGATATTGTCCTAACTCTTGATGGAAAACGCCATATTTTCAATTCTAAGCAAGAATTTGTAATCTTTTACTTGCGATATCGTGGATATGATACAGATCGCATTATCTACAATTCTCTAGCAACACCATTTTTAGTAGCCGTTGGTCTGACTCCGAAAGAAGGACGAGCAGAGGATATTCTTTTCTGGCAGGAGCCAATTGGAGAGGAGTTGCCGGGTAACATGAAAGCGGCGATGCAGTTGCCTCATCGAAACATCCGTATCGCAGTACAGGATAAACAAGTTTATGATAAAATCCTCAAGCTTGCGACACCAAAAGAGAAGAGTTACTTCCGCAATGTCGGTTATCTCTATCAATACCATCGCCTCAATAATATGAATCCAGAAGCTTTGATTCTGACGAATAGTGACCAAATCGAGCAAATTGAACCACTTTTGACTCAATTACCAAATGTTCATTTCCATATTGGAGCGATCACTGAGATGTCAAGTCGTTTAATGGAATTAAATCGCTATCCGAATATTTCCCTCTACCCTAATATTCGTCCAGCTAAGGTGAATGAGCTCTTTGCTCGCTGCGACTTGTATCTGGATATCAATATCAGTGATGAAATTCTCAATGGTAGTCGAACAGCTTTTGAGAATAATATGCTGATTCTCAGTTTTGAGACGACTTGTCACAATCATCGTTTCGTTGCAGAAAGTCATATTTATCCGGTGGAAAATGTATCAGCCATGGTAGGTAAGATTCAGGGAGTTCTCTCTCTTCCGTCTGAAATGGAGGCTGCTCTTGCTAAGCAAAAACAGGCGGCGAATCAGGCTGATCTGGAAGCCTACAAGGCAATTTTATAAGCTAATAAGACAAGGGCTTGCTTTCGATGAAAGCAAGTTCCTTTCTATCAACAGAAAAGGAGGAGCACATGTCTAACAAGGACAATAGCATTTTACAAGAACATATACGAGAACAGCTAGATAATCGAAAGAAACCCCTAAAAAGGGAGAAGCAAGATTTTAGCATGATTGCCGTGCTGGGCGGAGTTCTCTTTCTCGTAACTCTTTTGGTCACACTACTCATGCAGTTGGGACGCTTTTTTTAGGAACTTTTCTGGATGGAGATGGTCTCTAGAAAAGATGAACCTTGATGATTTGCTCGTCAAGGTTTTTTTGTTTCTGTCTAAGTGAACTAGTGTGAAAGGGTGGGGGAAGGAAGAGATTTCGAAAGATAATAAAACGTTTTCAATTATTTGATCCTTGAAAGCGAATTTTAGGTAAAAATTAGGTGTTTTTATTTGTCATTTCGAGTATAATTGCTTGAAAAGGAGGAGCTGTTTTGATAGAATGATAAATGGTATATACTAAATAAAAACGACTGGTATATTCCAGATGGAATCTGCTTTTTCTGAGTCAAAGGGATAAAAACTGAGACTGACTGCGGTTTGATTGTCTCTGGTTTTGAGAGGGTAGCGCAACTACGCTTTGTTAATGATCATGAGGTTAACAAAGGGTCGCATTTTGATGAAAAGAAAGGAAACAAATGTTTCGAAGTAAAAAGTTTAACAAAGATTTCGAGATCGTAGATGAGAAAAAGCGTTATAAGCTTTACAAGTCGGGTAAAAACTGGGTAAAAGCCTCAAACTCTCAATTGGATCTCTTCCGTATCGGTGGTATGGGCGAAGTTGTCTCTAGTACCCTGTCAGACACTGAAGAACTTGATCACGCACACCTTAGTTTTAACACGCTAGCGGGTATAGGGGGAATCCTGGCCGCGGGGGCTGCAGGATTTGTGGTGACTCAAGAGCAAACTGTTTATGCGGATGAAACATCTAACTATACAGAAAAGGATAAAACAGTCATTGCTGCTGAACCGAAAGCAGCTGAAACAACTGAAACAAGTACTAACTCAATCATCGCTCAAGCGCAA